>SKHV01000226.1 GCA_007116765.1 Prolixibacteraceae bacterium
AAGTCTGACTCTTCGTTGCTACAGAAAAACCGCCCATTCTTTATCCCTTCGTTTTCGAACGATTTGCACCACGAGGTAGAACTGGTTGTTAAAATAGATAAGTTGGGTAAGAATATTTCAAAAAAATTTGCACATCGCTACTACACTTCAATAGGCTTGGGTATTGATTTTACTGCCCGCGACCTGCAAAGCAAATTGCGCAAGCAAGGTCTCCCATGGGAAAAAGCTAAAGCTTTCGACCACTCGGCTGTAATCAGCAAAGATTTTATTTCTGTTGAGCAACTTGATATGAACAACATCAATTTCAGGCTCGACATTAATGGTGAAACCCGCCAAAAAGGCAACTCAAGCCAAATGATATTCAAAATAGACGAACTGATTGAGCATATTTCATCGTATTTCACACTCAAAATTGGCGATTTACTTTATACCGGTACTCCCGAAGGTGTGGGGCCAGTAAAAACAAACGACAGGCTGCAAGGTTACATTGGCGATAAAATAATGTTTGATTTCGTGGTTAAGTAAATCATTTTAAAATGTTTCGAACACCGCAAAAAATATACTTTACTTTTTTTTGAAAAGACTTTTGGCAGAAAAAAGAATTACAGTATATTTGCAGCGCTGAACCAGCAAATACACGGGTGTAGCTCAGTTGGTAGAGCACTGGTCTCCAAAACCAGGTGTCGGGCGTTCGAGTCGCTCCTCCCGTGCAAAAAGAAAGAGGCTGTATGATTAAACCTACAGCCTCTTTTTTGTTTTATTAATACTTTATTCTTCTACTTAATGTTCAGTTTTTCAGCCACACTTACCGGCAAAGCATCCTTGTGAAGCATAATATTGAGTGTGCGCAAGGCTACATAAGGTTTCGAGGCATAAAAATATCCATCGTACAAATTGTATTCACCCCATGAGTTTTTCACCTTGTAGTAGAGCGTTCCGTTCTGATCGCGGGCTGTTCCAATAATATGCATTCCATGATCGTCGGTAGTGGTATAGTTGTCAAAATCAATCTGACGCATCGATTGTGTTATCATTTTTTCGCTTCCCGGCTTATCAAGCTTGTACAGTTCGCTTTCCCTATCTGATTCGCTCATAGTTTCCCAATGCAGTATTTCAGCTCCCGTCATTTCGGTAATATCCATTTCGGGCACAACTGCTACTCCTTTGTTACGTGTTGCAAAGCCTTTGTCGCTCACATCCGATGCCCATGCAATTGTGTATCCGCTTTGTAAAGCGTTATCAATTATCTCCATCATGTCGTGAAGCGGCACGTTATAGATTTCGTTCCAAAGCCAGTTGTCAGGCACTTCGAGTATAAACTTTTCGTAAAAGGGATGATGAGTATATGAACCTATTTCGATGTAATCGTCGGCATCAAGCTCCAGGTAATCATCGACAAACGACAAAGGAGTATATTTCTTGCCCTCATACTCGAACTTATCAGGCAGCTCACCCAAGTAATTATTCAAAAGGGCTTTAAACGAAGTGTACCAAACCGGACTAAGTTTCCGGTTTCGGTTTTTTATAACTGCTTCCACATGAGATTTTAGCACTTCGTCCATTTCGCCATGTACGTTCTTATCTTCGCCTATAACAAGCCCGCTATAAACCGACTCGGGTACCATTCCATAATTTTTCATAACCCATGTAACGTCGTGAAATGCACCACCGGCACCAAAGTTTGTATTGCCATGCATACGCACGAACTTTTCGGCTTTCTTTGTATAACAATGCCAAACAATGAACATCTCCGATAAATTGACAACAGGTTTTCCCATTCGCAACAATTCCGATTCGAGGAACGAATTAGCTGCATACGACCAACATGTACCTGAACGATGCTGATTTTCTACCGGACTGGCCTCCAACTCGATTACAGGAGTAAAATGATAGCCTTGTTGTACACTATCGGTTTCGGTCTGGGCAAATACCAGTAAATGACTGACAACTAAAATAAAAAGCAACATTAACTTATTCATTATCAAATATCTTTAAGGTGAAAACATGAAATTTTTTCTAAATATAGAAAAATTTACTGTTTGTTAAATTTTTATTTTTTAATTTAGCTATTGAATAAAACGTATATATTATGAGCAACGAAACTAATCAAAACGGAGCAACAGGTGCAGTTTACGGACTTGGATTTATAGGCGCTGCAATTTATTATATTTCAGTAGCGACATCATTCTGGATGGGAGTAATTGGTTTTCTTAAAGCCGTAGTTTGGCCTATATTTTTTGTATACGAAGTACTGAAATACGTAAGTGCCTAGCACCTGTTTTTCTCCACTACACTTTTTCCCATTCTATTTTAGTGCGTACCATTTCATTATTGTCTGTAACCCTGACAATATTATTCAGAAATGTGGTATCGCCTGATTTTTGATACCCTACACCAAGAATGTCGCCCGGAACAGCTTCTTTCAAGAAATTTATTTCAAACTCCTTAATGCGATTTTCAAGTAAGAAATCGAAATCGTACGAGTTCATTATTCTTTCAATATAACTCACATTGTTCATGTGAAAATTCATATCGGTTTCAGTAAACTGCACATTGCTTTCTGTCATTTTTACCGGATTACTAAGTGCTTCAATTTTGCCGGGAGCATGCTCATAAAGCCATTTGTCATTCAACGGAAAATCGCGCATATACTCATCGGCTCGCACCAGTCTCCGGGTTTTTGAACTAACCATTAACCAGCTGCTTATGGCGCGTACAAGCTCGTTGCCGTGTTCATCTTCAACCTGAAAATGACGAATTGCCATCAAACCATTAAGACCGTTCGACCAGGTATTTATTTTTATCTTATCTTCCCAAACGGGATAGGTATTTACATCGATTTGTAAACGTGACAAAACCCAGAACAATTCTTCCTGCTGCAAAACATCCCAGCCTACACCACAAGCTACTGTATGATTTCCGGCAATTTCTTGAAAAAAACTGCATAGTTTGGACAAGGTAAGTTTGCGTTGTAAATCGACATGATACGAACGGATTACAATTTCTTCGGAATAAACACGAGGAGCATCAGGTTTAATTTTGAAAGTTTGCATAAAATAATGATGTTGATTTGTTACAAAAATACTATCACATTTTGAAAAGCGGTTACTTATCGACATTTTTGTATAAAAATTTTAAAGCCAATGGGAATCATTATAAAAACCCCCGAGCAGATAGAAGGCATCAGAAAAAGCAGTCAACTGGCCGGCAACACACTCAAAATGATTGAAGAATTTGTGAAAGAGGGCGTGAGCACAGATTATCTAGATAAAATTATTGAAGAGTACATTCGCGACCATCATGCTATACCTGCCACATTAGGATATCATGGCTTTCCTAAATCATCGTGTATCTCGCTCAACGAAGTGGTTTGTCACGGAATTCCTTCGAGCGATACCGTATTGCGCGAAGGCGACATACTGAACATTGATATAACTACTATACTCAATAGTTATTTCGGCGACACCAGCAAAATGTTCACTGTTGGAAATATTAGCGAAAATGCACAAAACCTTATCGATACAAGTTTGCATTGTCTAAATTTGGGAATTCAACAAGTAAGCGCCGGAAACCGTTTTGGCAACATTGGTTTTGCCATTTCGCGCTATGCAAAAGCTAAAGGATACTCGGTAGTATACGAATTTTGTGGTCATGGCTGCGGAGTTGAGTTTCACGAAGAACCACAAGTTGAGCATGTTGCCCGTCGAAATACAGGAGCTATAATGGAGCCCGGAATGACATTCACTATTGAACCCATGATAAACGAAGGTCGATCGCGCGCAAAGGTTGATAAAATTGACGGATGGACAGCACGCACTGCCGACGGTAAACTTTCGGCACAGTTTGAACACACCGTACTTGTTACTGAAACCGGAGTTGAAGTGTTGACCGATGTAAGTGGAGAAATGAATTAACTACAGGTTTTGTGTATATTAAACTGAATCTGAAACCATATCTAAACAATAAAAACAAATAACAATGAAGAACTATTTTAAAACCGTACCAACCCGCGATGGCTATTATGGCGATTTCGGAGGCAGTTTTCTTCCTCCTCATTTACAGGCGGAGATGGACAAAATAACCGAGGCGTATTTTACAATCAGTAAATCTCACGAGTTTATTTCTGAACTTCGGAGTATCCGCAAACATTTCCAAGGGCGACCTACCCCGGTGTATTTTTGTAAGCGGTTATCGGAAAAAGCCGGCAGCCGTATTTATTTGAAACGCGAAGACCTTAACCACTCTGGAGCACACAAACTAAACCACTGCATGGGCGAAGCACTTTTGGCCAAGTATTTAGGGAAGAAAAAGCTTATTGCTGAAACAGGTGCCGGACAGCACGGAGTGGCTTTGGCTACAGCAGCTGCCTATTTCGGTCTCGAATGTGAAATACACATGGGCGAAGTCGACATTGCAAAAGAACACCCCAACGTGGTACGCATGAGAATATTAGGTGCAAAAGTTGTTCCTGTTTCACACGGACTCAAAACTCTAAAGGAAGCGGTTGATTCTGCTTTCGAAGCGTATTTAGTAGATCCTGAAACGTCAATTTACTGCATAGGTTCAGTAGTTGGGCCACACCCCTTCCCTATGATGGTGCGCGATTTTCAAAGAGTTGTAGGCATCGAAGCACGTGAGCAGTTTCATGAAATGACAGGTGAACTGCCCGACAATGTAGTAGCTTGTGTGGGTGGTGGCAGTAATGCGGCAGGTATTTTTTCAGCCTTTCTGGCCGATGAAGAAGTTAAACTATGGGGTGTTGAGCCCGCCGGTATATCTTATGCAACAGGCGACCATGCCTGCACAATGAAATATGGTACTCCGGGAGTAATTCACGGCTTTAAATGCAACGTGCTACAAGACGAAGAAGGAAATCCGGCGCCGGTTTATTCTGTAGCCAGTGGCCTCGACTATCCGGGTGTAGGACCTGAGCACTGCATGCTTAAAGCCAATGGCAGGGTGAACTACAGCGATGCCAACGACAAAGAAACTATTGATGCATTTTATGAGTTAAGTCGCCTTGAAGGTATAATACCTGCTCTTGAAAGTGCTCATGCTGTTGCTTTTGCTACAAAACTTGCAAAAGACGCTCAACGTGAATCAATTTTAATAAATTTGAGCGGACGCGGTGATAAAGACCTTGACTTTGTGGTAAACACATATGGTTTACCCGATTAGCATCGAAAACAAATAAAATACAATGCAGGTACGTGATTATTAACATCATTTACCTGCATTTTTATTTCGCCATTAGGGCACGTGCATTTTCAATCGCGGCTTCGTGAGGCTTATCGCTACTCAGCATTTTTGCAATTTCAAGCACGCGTTCTTCATTTTTGAGTAAACGTATTGAAGTTTCGGTATCGGTTTCATTTTCGTTTTTGAAAACCAGATAATGACTGTTTGCCCGGGAAGCAATTTGAGGCAAATGGGTAATATTGATTACCTGCATGTATTTTGACATTTGTTCAAGTATCACACCCATTTTTGAGGCAATTTCACCCGAAATACCAGAGTCAATTTCATCGAAAATGATAGCAGGAAGAGCTTTCGACTTGGCCACTACCGTTTTAATGGCCAGCATTAAACGAGACAATTCACCTCCCGAAGCCACTTTGTTGATTTCTTCAACTTTACCGCCTTTGTTGGCTGTAAACATAAAAAACACTTCATCGGCACCATCGACACCCGGCAAAGATTTCTTCTTTATTTCAATGTTGAAAACGGCATTGGGCATTCCAAGTTGCTTAAGATAATCAGTTATTCCCGAGGCAATAGGGCCAACTTGTAACGCTCTTTTATCATGAAGAT
Source organism: Prolixibacteraceae bacterium (assembly GCA_007116765.1). GTDB lineage: Bacteria > Bacteroidota > Bacteroidia > Bacteroidales > Prolixibacteraceae > Roseimarinus. Next base: position 5,812 of record SKHV01000226.1, read on the forward strand.
TTTGTGCGACTGACAAAACTTCTCCCTTTTGTTTTTCAATTGCTTTTTTCAGTATTTCAAGATCTTCGTCGTAGGAGTTTGCTTCATTAATTTTCTTTTCAAACTCATCGCGAAGCATAATCAGTTCGTCTATGCTTGAAACACGATGTTTTTGCTGCAATTCATATATTGTATTCAAGCGATCGTTGATAAACTCCAGACGACTGGGATCGAATTCTGTTTTCTCAGCCAGTTGTTCACATTCCTGTGCAACATCGCGTAATTCAATAAACTGGCTTTCTAATCTTTTATGTAACTCGGATGCAGCAGGCAAAAAAGAAGTTAGTTTCTGCAACACAAACGTGGCATCTTTTAAACGGGTTAAGGCATCAAATTCCTCGCCATCGAGCAATTGGTTTACCTGAATCAATCCTGCTTTAATTTCTTCTGAATGGCTTAAAAGTTCCTGTTCGCTCTCCAGTTCGCTTTGTTCTAACGAAGTTAAATTTGCTTCGCTTAATTGTTTGTACTGAAATTCGTAATAATCAATGTCGGCATTAGTTTGTAGTTTCTTCTCATTCAATTCGTCGTACTGCTTTTCAAGTTGTTTCCATTTAGAAAATAAACGGGAGTACTTATCTAGTAAATTTGTATTGCTGCAGTACCAGTCAATTACATTGAGTTGAAATTTGCGGTTTCCAAGTTCAAGATTTGAATGTTGAGAATGAATATCGATAAGATAAAGACCTATTTCTCTAATAATATTGAGCTGAACCGGAGTGTCATTCACAAATGCTCTTGATTTTCCTGAAGGTGTAATTTCACGCCTGAGTATTACCGGCAACTCATAATCCAAATCGTTTTCCTCAAACAAGAGTTTAAGAGTTTCGTTGTGTTCAACCGAGAATTTCCCTTCGATTATACATTTTTTATTCTGATCCTTAATAACTGAAGTATCGGCTCGCTGCCCCAAAATAAGGGTTAGTGCACCCATAATAATTGACTTACCTGCGCCGGTTTCGCCGGTAAGCACACAAAATCCCGACGATAAGCTTATGTCGAGATTCTTGATTATTGCATAATTCTTAATGGAGAGGTTCGAAAGCATTGCTTTACATTTGAGGTTCTGATGCAGTGAGAATTCTATCGTATCGCGAGGCGTTAGAGGGATCACACTCCTTCAATATCTGCACTACACGTTCTTGCTCATCGGGGTAAGACTGAGAAAATATACTTACAAGTTCAGCCGACTTTGTATCGAAAAACAACTGTGTAATGTACAGTCGCGAGCGAGCTCTGAATACACGCTGAATGAGTCTTAGCGACTCCGCAATCTCGGCACGTCCGGCTTCCACGCTTTCGGCCATGGTATCGAGTCCTTTTCGATGGTAGTTATACATGAGCAGGCGGTAATCGGAATAAGTGCTGTTAAGCACATTGTCAACAAGCCAATAACGGTTATAGTCCGACTCGTGCGATTTCCATCCGCGATATGAAACCGGAAAGTTTTGTGAATCGTTCACTATTTGACGTGCCTTTTCGAAATATTCGGTTCCTCCGTTTAATGAATAAGTATCGTAATCGAAACCCAGTATTATATAAACATAGTATGCAAGAATACTTGTAAGGTTATCACGATTACCTGTTTCGGCAAAATCAATTGACTGATACTCCTGATAACGAATGCGAAAACTCTCGTCGCGAATATTTAGAACTGTAGTTTTATATGAAGAACCATAAGCAGTGCGCTTACTCTGAACAGTAATGACTCCTTCGTATTCGTCGGAAGATATCTGCTTGTTCAACTGAATATTGAAACTACATTCAATTCTTTCGTTATTTGAATAGTTATGATTCGTCCATTTACGATTATTCAAAAAATCATACAAATCCATTTGCATAGTTCTGAATTGATTTTGGTTCACTCCGGTAATTCGACTTGCGTTTACACTTACATTGCATCGCAGTTCCTGAGCCGTAAGCGATTGAACAGTTAAGGTTAAAACGAATAATAATATGATTGAAACAATTCTCATTTTCGAAACATTTTGAATGTAAAGTTAAAAAAATAGTGATTCTAAACTTGCATGAATTTCATAAGATAATTCACAATATCGGAAGCCACACTATTCTTATGTTTTAACTCAAAATTTATGATTTTATTATACTTGTCGAGTATTGTAATTTTATTTGTATCGGTTTGAAAACCGGCACCGACATCGTTAAGCGAGTTCAATACAATAAAATCGAGATTTTTTTTCTGCAGTTTGTTTTGTGCATTGTCAAGTTCATTGTGAGTTTCAAGTGCAAAACCAGCTAGAACCTGCTTGTCCTTTTTCATTTCCCCCAACCGGGCAGCTATGTCAGGATTGGGAATCAATTCCAGCGTCAGCTTACCTGTTTTGCGTTTAATTTTATGTGGATTTTGTTCAGCTGCACGGTAGTCGGCAACCGCAGCGCACATGATTGCGCCATGAGTTTGAGGAAAAAACTCAACTGCTTTCTGATACATTTCTTCACCCGACACTACATCGACTTTTTCAATAAGCGGATGGTTTACTTGAATGCTTACAGGACCTGTGAGGAGTATTACCCTTGCTCCTTTGTTGGCAAGCTCTTGTGCTAAGGCAAAACCCATTTTGCCAGATGAATAATTGCCGATAAACCTTACCGGATCGATTTTTTCGTGAGTTGGCCCTGCGGTTACAAGAAATGTTTTTTTATTCAGTTTTTTTTTGGTCGAAAAAATTTACGACCTGTTCTACAATTATTTGAGGATCTTTCATCCTCCCCTTGCCCGTTAAGCCACTAGCAAGTTCACCGGTATCAGGCTCAATAATTGTATTTCCGAAAGATTGAAGTATTTCAATATTTTTCAGATTTGCCGGATGGGCAAACATATCGAGATCCATGGCCGGAGCAATCATCACCGGACATTTCATTGACATGTAAGTTGTAACAAGCATATTGTCGGCAAGGCCATGCGCAAGTTTACCCAGAGTTGAAGCCGTTGCAGGCGCAATTAGCATTAAATCGGCCCAAATACCTATATCCACGTGACTGTTCCATGTGCCATCGTTGGCACCAAAAAACTCGCTCACAACTGGTTTACCCGACAAGGCAGAAAGCGTAACCGGAGTAATAAATTCCTTTCCGGAGGGAGTAATAACTACCTGCACTTCGGCACCCTCTTTTATTAAGCCCCTTAAAAGAAAAGCTGCTTTATAGGCAGCTATACTTCCAGTTATACCAAGTACTATTTTTTTTCCTTTTAACCTCATTGAAATAATTTTAAGAGGAATTAAAAGTTACTTTTCCTACCGTCTTTACTTGGGTTACGGTGATAAATCCGATTTTCGACAAACTCTTGTGAAGCAATTAACGAGGGTTTTGGAAGCCTTTCGTAAAACTTCGAAATCTCAATTTGCTCACGGTTTTCGAAAATTTCTTCAAGATTATCAGTATAAGAAGCAAACTCCTGTAGTTTTTGGTTCAACTCTTCTTTCAATTCAGAAGAAATTTGATTTGAGCGTTTTGCCAAAATCATTACAGTTTCGTAAATGTTACCTGTATCAGCACTAAGTTGTTGTACATTTCGCGAAACTGTATTATTTGCTGCTTTTGTTTTTTTGTAATCCATACTTATTCAATTATATTAATAAATTCAATTATTAGTATTCATGCTTATCTCATCACCTTCGTCACCTTCGTCAAAACCAAGCTGTCTTGATATTTGCCTGAAATCGCGCACTACTTCACGCGTGTATTTACTTTCAGAATACTCATCGATAAAGTTAAAATATTCGTCGCGTGCATCAATTAAGCGTTCTCTTTTCAATTCTTCTACACTATTCACCGCAAGAAAATATTTCGATTTAAAAATCATATACCGTATATCTTCTCGGTAAGTAGTATTTGGAAAATCGTAAATTGTATTTCCTAGTGCGATAACTGCTGCACGATAGTAGCCCATTTCATAATATAACTTCGAATTGAAATACGATTTATAGGCAATTTTTTCCTGCAATTCATCAATCAAAATATCGGCCTCATCCACTCTGCTGCTAAAGGGGTACATATTCTTAAATAGCTGCAAGGCATCAACTGCTCTATGTGTAACAGTTTGGTCAAGCTTTGGGTTCGGTGAGTCGCGATAATAACAATATCCAACCATAAATTGAGCCTCTTCGGCAAACCTGCTTCGTGGATATTGATCTACAAGATTACGGAAATAATGACCGGCTAGTATGTAATCGTTTTGTTCGTACAAACTCTTGGCGTAGTAATAATATAACTCATCACCACGCGAAGTTCCCCGGTAAATGCGTACCAAATCATTAAATAATGTATTGGCCTTAGAGTAATCTTGCTGTTCGTAATACTCAAGTGCCATTTTATACCTGTATTCGTAATCAGTACTTTTTACAATTTTGTTAAAGTCGCTGCACGAAAACAGAAATAAGCTAATAATCAACAATAATAAATAGTTTTTTCCCATGGTCTAAAATGTTGTGCAAAAGTAATCTTTTATCTTCAATAAATAAACTTGCAAATTAAAGAATTATGCGCTAGCTCTAAAATTATTTATTGAATTTTAACAAAGTTTGCAATAAGGCTGAAAAATTTTACATTTGCATCGTTTAATCAATCACAAAGCAATGGATATTTTTGATAAACTTAAAGCGAATAAAGGCGAGCTAGGCCAATATCAGAAGCAGGCTCATGGTTATTTCACGTTTCCTAAACTCGAAGGTGAAATACATCCTCGTATGAAATTCAGGGGGAAAGAAGTTTTAACCTGGAGTTTGAATAACTATTTGGGGTTAGCAAACCACCCTGAAGTAAGAGAAGCCGATGCTAAAGCTGCTGCGGAATACGGCATGGCTTACCCCATGGGTGCACGAATGATGTCGGGACAAACCAGCAAACATGAAGAACTTGAACAAGAACTTGCAAGTTTTGTAGGTAAAGAAGACGCTTTTCTTCTTAATTTCGGATATCAGGGAATGGTGTCAATCATCGATTCAATTGTAGGTCGTAAAGATGTTATAGTGTACGACTCAGAGAGCCATGCCTGCATCATGGATGGTATTTTCCTACACAAAGCCAAAGGCGGTAAAAGCTTTGTTTTTCAGCACAACAACATGGAAAAATGTGAGAAAATGTTGCAATTTGCCACAAAACTCACAGAAGAAACCGGTGGTGGTGTGTTGCTAATAACCGAAGGAGTATTTGGTATGGCCGGAGACTTGGGACACCTTGATCAAATAGCTGCACTGAAAGATAAATATAGTTTCAGGTTATTGGTTGACGATGCTCATGGTTTTGGAACAATGGGCGAAACCGGTGCAGGAACAGGTGAATACTTTGGTGTTCAAGATCAAATCGATATCTTTTTCTCAACTTTTGCAAAAGCAATGGCCGGAATTGGAGCCTTTGTTGCTGCCGATGAAGAAGTGGTTGACTTTTTACGATACAACATGCGCTCACAAACTTTTGCTAAATCGTTGCCAATGCCTATGGTTATTGGTGGATTGAAACGATTACAACTCCTTAAAGAGCGTTCTGAATTGCGTGAAAACCTTTGGAAGGTAGTAAATCACCTGAAAGAAGGACTTTTAGCACAAGGGTTCGACCTTGGAAAAAGCAACTCTCCGGTTACCCCTGTTTATTTGAAAGGTGGTGTACCCGAAGCAACCAATGTTGTGATGGATTTACGCGAGAACTACAACATTTTCTGTTCAATTGTAATTTATCCGGTTATACCTCGCGGTGAGCTCTTGCTTCGACTTATTCCTACAGCTGTCCACACACTCGAAGATGTAGATTACACAATTAAAGCATTTACCGAAGTGCGTAAAAAACTGAATGATGGCAAATACAGCACGACTCAAATTGCAAATGTTTTTGAATAATAAGATTTAATAATTGATATACCATAAGGCTGTTGGAGATTTTTTCAACAGCTTTTTTTATGTTTTATTCTACATTTTCAATCAGAGATAAGCTGTTTCAATTATAATATAGAATT
>SKHV01000373.1 GCA_007116765.1 Prolixibacteraceae bacterium
CGCATCGGGTGGTGCAGGTAGTATGGAGCATTTTGTTGATGTATTCACCAAAGGGAAAGCCGATGCCGGACTGGCAGCCAGTATTTTTCACTATAAGGAAATTGCGATTCCTGATTTGAAAAAGTACCTCAACTCGAAAGGAATTAGCGTTAGGCTCTAAGCTTCATGCAACAGGCTTAAGGCTTGCTTTGCGAAGAGGAAAGAAATACATATTTCAAAATTTGAGACATAAAAACAAACATGAGAGATTTCAAAAAATTGCATATTTGGCAAAGAGGAATACAGATTGTAAAAGCTGCATATCAGTTAACAAACATGCTACATGTGAATGAAAAATACAATCTGATTTCACAAATTAATCGTTCGGCAGTTTCAATTCCTTCCAACATTGCAGAAGGAAGCTCCCGAAAAAGCGAAAAGGATTATTATCGATTTTTAGAGATTGCTCTTGGAAGTTGTTTCGAACTCGAAACCCAAATACTACTTTTGTCTGAACTAGAGCTAGCAGCCCCAAGCCTAATCGCCGATATTTTAGAATCAGTTAAAATAGAACAACAACAAATCTCAACATTAATGAACAAACTTCACAGTTAAAGCCTAGCAGCATGAAGCATGAAGCCAATAGCATGAAGCCTGCAGCATAAAGCCAACAGCATAACATAAAGCAAAAAAATATGACAACATTAACTCAAAACCAACAAGACATCCTGTTCCTCACACAGTTACAGGACTTTATCGACAAACGCAAGGCCGAAATGCCAGAAGGATCGTACACCACTTCGCTTTTTAGTGGCGACACGCGTAAAATTGCACAAAAAGTGGGCGAAGAAGCCGTGGAAACCATTATTGGTGCTATGGCCAACGACGACGAAAACTTCTTGTACGAAGGCGCCGATTTGGTTTATCACCTCATTGTGTTACTAACACATAAAGGTTACCGCATTGAAGACCTAGCACGAGAGTTACAAAAAAGACACAAATAGCATTTTTTTATGCTGTACAACATGTTTTTGGATTTTTATTGCCACTTTTGCACTAAAATTCAGAAGCGGGTTTTATGGTGGTAGAAAATAAGGCAATGCAGATTAGGCGCGAAATACAAGAGCGCATTGTTGAGTTAATCCTGAACGAAAATCTCCTCGAAGAGATTGACAACATCCCTTTAAAAATGCGCCCTCGTGGCAGCGAAAGCTTCAGGTGTTGTGTATATCGCGACCGTGCCCTAATAAAGCAAAAAATAATGGGCATGCTTGGCTTTGTACTTTCGAACGAAGCCGATGAAACCAAAGCACTTTCCGATTTCATTTTGCAGTCGTTTGTAAAATCGCCCAGTAAGCACGAGATTTTGCACGTGGTAGAAGATGCCTGCCATGGCTGCCAACAAAACAATTATATTGTAACCAATATGTGCCGCGGTTGCGAAGGCCGCCCATGCGAAGTAAACTGCCCCAAGAAAGCTGTCGACATAATAGGTCAACGTGCTGTTATTAACCCCGACAAATGTGTAAGTTGTGGCATTTGCGAGAAAGTATGCCCTTACCACTCAATTATATATGCCCCGGTTCCCTGCGAGCAATCCTGTCCGGTTGGCGCAATAAGCAAAAACGATAAAGGCAAAGAAATTATCGATTTCGATAAATGCACATTCTGCGGAAAATGCATTGTATCGTGCCCATTTGGTGCCATTATTGAAGAAACGCACCTTTTCGATCTCACCTACATGCTTAAACGAGAAAAGCCGCTCGTGGCGATGCTTGCCCCTTCGGCAGCAGCACAATTTAACTGCTCTATGCAGCAAATAAAAAGCGCATTACTGCAATTGGGGTTCAAGCATGTAGAATTTGTGGCCGAAGGAGCAGTTTTAACCACTACACACGAGGCAGAAGAATTTATTCACAACAAAGGCAAACTGATGACGACCTCGTGTTGCCCTTCATTTGTAAATATTATTACGAAACACGTTCCTGAACTTATAGGGAATATTTCAGAAACCCCTTCGCCAATGGTTTATACCGCAAAGCTTGTACGAGAGAAATATCCTGAATGTAAAAACGTATTCATTGGTCCGTGCATGGCAAAGAAAACCGAGGCGATCAATGTAAACGAGGTCGATCTGGTTATCACCTTTGAAGAGCTTTGTGCACTTTTAAGAGCTTCAGCGATAAAACCCGAAACCGCCACTCAAACCCCAATTTACAGCAATTCGGGCAGCGATGCATGGGGTTTTGCCCTTACCGGAGGAGTTACTCAGGCTGTAAAAAACCGGCTTCCCGAAAATACTGAATTGAAGCCGCTCATCCTTAACGGTATCGATCGTAAAGCAATAACACAACTAAGAATGTTGGCGAAACAGACAAATTACAATTTTGTTGAAGGCATGAGCTGCGAAGGAGGCTGTGTTGGTGGTTGTTACATGAATGTAAAACCAGCTATAGCAAATAAAAGAATGGGTTATTTCATAAACAGCATCGACTTGCAAAATAAATTAACAACACATTAACACATAAAGCATTTATATCTCAAAATAAATAAATAATTTGCAAGTTACAAATACATAAATATTTTATTAAATACTTTTGCTATGGAATATATTAAATGGAGTGATGAATTGAGTGTGGATAACCTTATTATTGACAAACAACACAAGGAGCTATTTCGCTTAATAAATGACTTTTACAAAGCAATCGTCGAAAAAAAGAATGAAGAAGCGATCAAAAAAGCCATTGTTGATATGGAGAATTACACACGCACTCACTTTTCTTCGGAAGAAATTATGATGAAAAATGCGGACCATGTAGATTTGGAAAAGCACCTAAACGAACATAAGGCTTTTATAGATAAAGTGCGTGATTTAAAAGAACGTTACAATCAAGGTCGACTTATCCTTAGTTTGGAAGTAACCAATTTCATTAAAGAGTGGATTACGAATCACATAAAAGTAACTGACCAGAAATATAAAGGTAAAATTTAGCGCGCAACAGGTATAGTAAAGCAGAAAGTTGTCCCCTCCCCTTCTTTGCTTTCAACCCAAATTTCACCTCCATGTTTTTTCACAAAATCGTGACAAATAATTAAACCCAGCCCGGTACTGGGCTCATTTTCTGTGCCCAACCTATTAATTTTCTTATCAATTTGGAAGAGTTTACTCAAGATTTCAATTGACATTCCAATGCCATTATCAACAACTGAAAACTTCAC
>SKHV01000149.1 GCA_007116765.1 Prolixibacteraceae bacterium
AATATAGTGTATAAAGGAGCGTTTCGGGTTTCTATCTTTACCCGATCTTTTGCGTTGATGAGTTCGGGATTGTAAGAAAAATAGATGTCAAATTCTTCAGTTAGTTTTTCCAGTAGTTTTTGTTTACTAATTGAGTCGGTTTTAGTTGTAACTTCAATATTCAATATACTATTGCCATGTTGAGCTTGCACTTTAGAAGCAAACACAAAAAGCATAAAAAGCATGAATATTTTTTGATACATAGCGGCTTATTATTTTTTGAATGGATCAGACAATCGGAATGTTGTTGTTATTTTTTCGCCGTTTCGCAGCACGGTCATTCTAATTCTGCGATTTTCTCGCGCCTTTAGTGCCAGATTTATGTCGTTAAGTGTTAGATTGCTGTGTGAGCGGTGGTTAAGCGCTAGCACCTGATCGTATTTCCTTAGTCCTGCTTCCCATGCCGGTGAATCTTCAATTACATTGCTCACTGTAAATACCGGAATGCCCGGCACCGGGTTAATGATTTCTAGCCCACTCATGTTATAGTTGAATCTTTCTCGGATTGCTGAATTCGGTCTTAAAATAATACGATTGTTGTAGTAGTCGAAAGTAACGGTAAACCTTCGCAATACTTCACCACCTATTGAGCCGTTTCGGTTGTCGGCATAAATTGAGCGATTGTAATATGCTGCTTCGGGGTACGAGGCAATAGGAGCCGGAATGGGGTGGCCACCCAGCCATAATGCACTTATGCGACCTTTGTAGCCAAACAATTCACCTCCAAGTCCCGATCCAAGGTATGCATAAATATTGTTTTCGGGAATAATTATGCTTGAATCGCTGCGAACCGATAGCCATATTGCGTCGCTTGCACCAGTATCAACCAACAGGTTCACAGGAATAACCTCACCTGTTTCCTGCACAATCTCCGATTTGATTACAGGCCTGTTACGGATAAACTGAATGGGCAGTACAATATCGTTGCGTCTGGGTTTGTAAGTGAAGTCTTGAGGTTTATAAAGTCTAATGCGCTCCCTATTATAGTCTACTTGTACAATGTAATGTCTGAACAAATTGAAGCCGATAAGCCCGTGAACAGGCATGCCTAATATTTGCGAAATCTGAAAATTCTCGTCGAGCACCACATTTATTTTTTGTTCTTTTACAGAGATGCCCGGTATCGAAATAATGTTGTTCCCCGACTGGTAGGCCTGTGTGGTTGAGTCGCTGCCCAGCCCACGTAAATTAATTGCCTGCATGTAATTGAGGTTTAGTTTCTCAACCAGCGTGAGTTCAGTTATTATAGGGTCGCTTACACCGGTGTCGAGTATAAAGTTCATTGTATCGCTATTGTTGATACTCACCGGTAAAATTATCAGGTTGCTTATTTTTTTGAATTCGATGTCTACCCATCTTCTTCTGGGGTTATCGAATAAAAACCCCGATGAAGTGGTGTTGTAAAGTGCTTCGTAATCAATGTGCTGAGACATGGGCACGTAATCACGTACCATAAGTATATTGTTGTCGATTTCAAAAATCAAAAAGTAGTCGTCCATTAAACTGTTGAGTACTTCTTGTACTGATTTGTTCGACACATTTAAACTTACCCGCTTATTACGTATGAGCCTCGAATTATAGTCCAAATCAAGATTGAATTGTTCGCAAATGCGTTTAATGACGTCTTCCAAAGGTTCATTGTCGGCATAAAACGTGATGTTTTGATCCAGTATATTTACAGGTGTTTGTGCTTTACTATTGTTTACACAAAGCAATGCAAACAATATAAATAGAGCAACAAATTTATTGATCTTGAGTATTGATTTCATGGCTATTTCTCTCCTTTATTTTTTTGTGTTGATTAAATAGGTGTTTTCGTGGGTTTCTTTAATGTTAAGGCTTAGGGTAAGTGCAATTACATCAAGAACATAGTTTTTTTCGTGGTGCGAAAAAGTGGCTGTAATAGTTTGCTTCATGTCAACCTGATTGTTTACCTCAAAAGATATGCCGTAAACATGCTCAATGGTTGTAAGCACTTCCGATAGAGGTGTTGAATGGAATTCGATATCGCGAGTAAACCATGCCATTGCATTAGGCTCGCTTGTTTCCATTTTTTGAATGCTGCCGGTATGTTTGTCAATTATACCCATTTGACCGGCTTTTAGAATAATTTTGGTTGCTCTGTTTTTTTGTTTAAGAGTGTTTTGTAGCTCAACATTACCTGTTTCAACTGTCACATCAATACTAGAACCTGAATCAAAAGCTTTAACATTAAACGATGTACCCAGTACCAAAACTTTAGCATTTTGTGTTTTTATTACAAAAGGTTTTTGTGCGTCGGGTTTTACATCGAAAAATGCTTCGCCATTAAGATGTATGGTTCTGTTCTTCTTGTTAAAACTTGAAGCATATCGAATTTGGGTGTTGTAATTCATCGTAACGCTCGAACCATCGGGGAGTTGTAGAGTAGGCCGGTGGGTGTCGTGAATACTTGTTGAATGTTGAGTGGTATTTGCCGGAAGTAAAACAAAATATCGTACAAAGAAAACGGTTGAAATTAACACAAGCATGATTCCAGCCATACGCAAAAGATATGAGCCGGGAAGGCGTCTTTTTTTATCAGATTGAATTTTTCTGCTCACTTTTTCCCATGCTTTCGAAGTATTGTAAGACCCTAGTGAGAAATACCTATCGACTTCTTCTCTAGCGCGAGATGATTCATTTAAAATCAATTTCATCTCCTCTTCGGTTTCACACGCTGCAATCAATTGCTTTTCTTCGTCGCTTAGTGCTTCTCCAAAAGTGTGCTTCGCAATAATATTCCAGTTTATTCTTTTCACTTATTATTATTTGTTCATTGAAATGGTTAAACCCTGTATTTATTTGACACTTCATACTGTTTTTACCCTTATTGCATTTTCTTTAAAATTAAAAATGAAATAAGGATATGCTTGTAGTCTTTCAGTTTCTCGCGCAGGTCGCGCAGGGCATGCCCCATTTGTGCTTCGACTGTTTTTACCGAGAGGTTAAGCTCATCAGCGATTTCTTTATACTTAAGGCCGTGCTCACGACTAAGCATGAATATTTCGCGTCTGCGCTTTGGAAGTTCTTCTATGCTGCGATGAATTTTTTCAATCATTCCGGGTTCAAAAAAATGTTCCGCTTCCGCTTCGATTTCTTGTTGTATTATATGATTTTTGTATTCATTACGAACCTTCATGTGCTTGATGTAATTTAAGCATCGGTTTCGTACCGAACTGTAGAGATAATTCTTTACTGATGTTTCGATTTTTAGTTTCGATTTTTTTTCCCAAATATATGTAAATACACCTTGTACTACCTCTTCGCAATCGTCTTTGTCTGGGAGGTATTGTCGGGTAAAAATGCACAATGGCACATAATACAGCCTGAATAATAGTTCAAAGCTTTGTTTATTTCCTTTTTTTATTTTTTCAAACAAATCCGAATCGGAGTTCATAGGGTTGAGTATAAGAATCGATTACAATTTACAAAAAATATACAGCTATTTTTTTATATGACAACTCAGTACTGTTTTTCCACTATTAATTCATTTGAGTGTTTGCATTTAAAGTAATATTTTAGCCTGAAATTATTTTCTTTAAAAACAGCCATTATGAAACTTGTATTTGCTACACACAACGAGTATAAATTAACAGAAGTAAAAAAAATACTTGATCCCGATGTAGAGCTTTTAAGCTTGAACGATATTGCTTGTTTCGACGAAATTCCCGAAACATCGTCCACGCTCGAAGGCAATGCTTCGCTAAAAGCACGCTACGTGTATGAAAAATTCGGCTACAATTGTTTTGCCGACGATACAGGACTTGAGGTTGAGGCCTTGAATATGGAACCGGGTGTTTTCTCGGCACGTTATGCCGGAGAAGATAAAAGTGCAGAAGCCAATATGCAAAAATTACTTTTGGAGATGAGTAAAATAAAAAATCGAAAAGCTCGTTTTAGAACTGTAATTTCACTCATTATTAATGGTGAAGAAAGTTTTTTTGAAGGAATAGTAAATGGTTCTATTCTTGAACATAAACAGGGCGATATGGGTTTTGGTTACGATCCCATATTTGAGCCCGAGGGCTATAGCCAATCGTTTGCTGAAATGAATATGGCCGAAAAAAATATAATAAGCCATCGTGGTCGTGCAATGGCACTTTTAGTAGAGTTTCTTAAAAAATATTGAAAAGAATATGAAATATATTTTTACAGTAATTGTGCTTGTTTTAGTAAGTAGTATCACCATTGCTCAACAAACACGCGGCAACTGGAGCTACCATTTATCGCATACAAAAACATTCGATGTGGTACAAGCAAACAGAAAAGTGTATTTTGTTTCAAATGGAGGCATATTTTATTACAGCAAAAATGACAATAGCATTACAACCCTGACAAAGATCGATGGGCTTTCAGGCTCAGACTTTAAAGGAATTGAATACAGTCCCAGCACAGGCAGCTTAGTTGTATATTATCGTAACTCTATGGTTGATGTAATAATGCCCGATGGCACTGTTTTCCCAATTTCCGATATCAACAGAAAAAATATTGTGGGCGATAAAATGATTTACAGTGCTACGTGTCATGAAAACTACTGTTATTTGGCCTGTGGGTTTGGCATTGTAGTGCTCGATTTGAATCGGTTGGAGGTAAGCGACTCATTTATTATTGGCGACAGTGGCAACTATTTAGCCGTTTACGATGTGGCTATCGACGAGAATAATATATATGCCGGAACTGAAAACGGATTAAAATATGCTCCCCTTGATGCACCTAATTTGCTCGATTATAATTATTGGGAATATTATGAAGACGATGTGGTGATTAAGCAAAATTACAACATTATAGATTTTGCCATGAACCGTTTATGGCTGGTACACAACAGCGATTTGTGGTATGCCGACAAAACCTTAGTGGGCAATGTGGAGGGTAGTTGGTATTCCGACTATGAATCGATTCGGAAAATTAATAGCTTGCGTATTAACAAACAAATGCTGGTTTATGCAGGCAGTACTTCGTCACAAAATCCTTTAATAAATGTAATAAACCGCGAAACCGGAAGTCAGTCTCAAATTACTCAATATCCCTTTATGCTCGAAGGTTTGAATATTGACCCGCAGGCAGCAATTATCGATGACGAAGGAGACGTGTGGATAGCCGACATGAATTATGGTGGTATCCGCTACCGGAAAAATGGAACATTTGAAAGGCTTTCGCCCGAAGGGCCTGTCGATAACGGTGCTTTTGCGCTACACTATTCCGACAACAAACTTTGGGTTGCCGGAGGAGGTTATAATGCTTCTTGGAATAATATATACAACAATGCTATATTCCAGGGCTACAGTTCGGGGAGGTGGGAGTCGTTCACCAAATACACAAAACCCGAATTGACCGATTTTAATGATGTTGTACAGGTTATTGCGCGCCCGGGAAGCCCCAACCACATTTATGTAGCCACCTGGGGGGGAGGGATACTGGAGTACAGAAACGGGAAACTTGAAAATATTTTCGACGACACAAACTCATCGCTTCAAAACATTATTCCCGGCAGTTATTATACTCGGATTGGAGGAATCGATTTTGACACAAACGGAAACCTTTGGACAACTACCAGTGAGGTTGAACGGGTTTTACATAAGCGTAGCCCCGACGGTACCTGGACTGGATATTCCTTGCCCGAAATTGCAAACGCTTATAAGATAGGAAAACCTCTAGTAGCCTCAACAGGTGATATATGGATTCTTGTTCCTCGCGAAGCGACCTACGGATTGTACGTGATGAGTAACGATGGCAGGCAAAAGAAGCACCTTAATGTGACCAGCTATTTCAATAATAACATAGAAGAGATATTTTACAATATGAACAATGTATTTGATATAGCTGAAGATTTAGACGGAAAAATGTGGGTGGGAACCTCACGGGGTATTGCTGTATTTTCTTATATCGACAGGGTTTTTACCGATAATCCTTATTATGCCAACCGACCGTCGGTAGATCGCAATGACGGGTTGTATCATCCCTTGCTGCAATATGAAACGGTAACGGCTCTGGCTGTCGATGGGGGAAACCGTAAGTATTGTGGTACACGAAGTTCAGGTATCTATCTTGTTTCACCCGACGGATCGGAGCAGATTGCGCATTATACTGCCGAAAACTCACCCCTTATTTCAAACAATATATTGAATCTCGAATACGACGGCGATAACGGAATTCTGTATGTTGCAACCGACTTAGGTCTTGTGTCGCTGCAAACCGAGTCGAGAAAAGCTTTTGAGCGTTTTACTGATGTGTATGCTTATCCTAACCCGGTGCGTAGTGGTTATACTGGCGATATTTATATTACCGGAATGATGGAAGATACTAATGTGAAAATCACAACCATTAGCGGCAGGCTGGTTTACGAAACCACTTCGATTGGTGGTCAGGCCGTATGGGATGGACACGATTTGTCGGGCAGGAAAGTACACACAGGTATTTATCTTGTTTTCTTGGCTGCGAACGAGGGGCAGGAGTCTGCAGTAACAAAAATTGCTTTTATCCGATGATTGTTAAGACCCGGGCAGTTGTGCTTCACCATATAAAGTATGCCGAAACCAGCATTATTGCAACGCTTTATACCGAAGCTTTTGGTAGGCAGGCCTACATGATTAACGGGATAAGATCGCTCAAATCCAAGCAGAAATCGTCACATTTTCAACCGCTAACTCTGCTCGAAGCTGAAGTTTACCATAAGCCCGCTCGCGAACTTCAGCGTATCAAAGAATATCGACTTAGCCACATACCTCACTCAATTCCGTTCAATATGGCCAAAAGTGCCGTGAGTATGTTCTTGGCCGAAGTATTGTTCAAGACTTTACGCAGCGAAGAATCAGATAAGGCTCTTTTTGACTTTATATGGGAGGCAGTGGTTTATTTCGACTCAATGGATAGTGGTGCGTCCAATTTCCATCTCTGGTTTTTGCTGAAAATGGCAGCATACCTCGGATTTAAAATCGAAACTAATGCATCGTCCTTAAACCGGTGGTTCGACTTGGAAGGGGGCGATTTTGTATACACCAGACCTCATTTCGAAAACACACCCAACATTGAAGAATCGGAGCATATTGCAAACTTTGCTGATATGCCGGCTCATCAAATGCATGTTTACAGCCTAAGTGGAGCTTCCCGCTCACGACTTTTACAAATAATAATAGCTTATTACGCCATTCACTTCGACTCGATGGGAACCATTAATTCGCTTGAAATTTTGCAGGAACTTTTTCGCTAGTTTACTTCATCATACTTTGGAGGTATTTTGAACGCACCGAGGTGTTCTGTATGCTGTACACATCGGTAACAGCAACTTCGAGGCCCCAGTCGGTCAGGCCATCGTATTTTCCTTTTAATTCGCCGCGGGTCATATCCATTTCGGCACAATCGCCGTTACCCACAGCACCCCACGACCAGGCAAGCCATCCAATATCGTGCAGCTCGCATTGTTCCATTATGGTTTTGTAGTCGATCGATTTGCGGCAACCCACGCCCATAGGTGCAAATTCACCCACAATTAAGGGCAGATCCATGAGCACTGCTTTTTCTAGTCCGTCAATTATACGCTGAGTAGAACCATCGTCGGCAACCCACCACATGTGTACCGAAAGAATGATGTTGCTTTCGGGGTCGTGAGCAATTAAATCGTGACCTGTATCAAATAAAATGTCCAAATCCTGTCCCCAGCCCGAGGCATCAATCACCAATGGGCAACGTAAACCTGTTGCACGTATACGGTCGATGGCCAATTTATAGCCAGCTCTGAACTCGTCGGCTTCAACACTGTGGTCGCCACATTCGTTGGCAATATTCAAAAGAAGATAGGGCTCGTGCTTTTTCAGCACTTCAATTACTTCTGGCTTAACCCAGTAGTCCACCTGCTCTTGTAGTTTATCAAATTTTCCGGTTGCACCATGCATTTCGGGCATTGGGAACATGCCGTTGTCAATGCTGTTTTGTATGGCGCGATCAAGATTCCCGGCATTGGCAGATGCATTGTCTTCATCCGATAGCCAGACTATCCGGAGGGTGTTGGCTCCTGTTTTTGCAATTTCGGGCATTATTTCATCGCCTGTAACATCGTTGGACCAAATGAACATCTCGTTCACGCCGCGCATGATGATTTCATCGCCATGTATGTCATAAATAAACATACCTTCAACGGTAATGACATCGTGAAAGGCTTTATCCTGATCGGTGCACGAAGCTGTGGTAATTGAAATTATTGCAGTGAATAAGAGATAGAAGTTGAAATGCCTGTTTTTCATAGTTTTATTTTTACAGTTAAGTTTTATCGATGCATAAAAATACAAATTTTCTGATTTTTCCGCAGTCATATTCGATTTTTACACACAAAGTTGAATAAAACAACATAGTTTCCTTACATTTGAGAATAACATTAACTAGAGAAAGCCGCATGAAGCATAGTATTCCTGATACAATGAAAGCAATAATACAGCACGAGCCTGGAGGCAAACTCGAAATTGCTGAAGTGCCTGTTCCAAAGCCTGAAAAAGGTGAGGTGTTGGTTAGAATGGCAGCATCGCCAATGAATCCGTCCGATTTAAGTTTTCTTAATGGCACCTATGTTTCAAAACCGGAGTATCCGGTAATCCCGGGTATCGAAGGGAGTGGGATAGTGGTGGCTGTCGGAAAAGGAATTATACCGGCTATGCGACTGGGGAAAAGGGTTACATGCTCATCGAGCTCAACACAGGGCGGCACCTGGGCAGAATATATGCTAACTTCGGCCACTAAGGTTATTCCTATAAACAAGAATATTGATTTTGAGCAGGGGGCCATGCTTATTGTGAACCCAATGACTGCCCTGGCATTTATGGAAATAATAAAAGCCGGAAAGCATAAGGCTCTGGTTAACAATACTGCCGCCAGTGTATTGGGGCAAATGCTTGCGCGTTTGTGCAAAAAGCATTCAATTCCGCTTATTAACATAGTGCGCCGCAACGAGCATGTAGGTTTGTTGAGTGAAATGGGTGAAGAGTATGTACTAAACTCTTCAGAAAAGGATTTTGACAAGAAGCTAAAAGAGCTTTCACTGAAGCTGAATGCCACGCTTTTTCTCGATGCGGTGGGAGGGGAGAATACCTCGCGCTTTGTTGATGCTGCTCCATTTGGTAGTTCAATTATGGTGTACTCAAACATGTCGGGTGAGCCTTTTGTGGTTGATCCCCGTGCGTTGATCCAGGGCAATAAGCGTATCGATAATTTTTATTTGGGCAACTGGGCCTCACAGCGAAATATTTTGCAAAACCTTAGCACTGCTAAAAAAGTGCAAAAACTAGCTAAAGAAGAGCTGAATAGCAAGATTCAAAGGATATTCCCAATGGAAGAAGCACAAAAAGCACTTGAGTTTTATAAGGAAAATATGACAGGTGGGAAAGTGCTGCTGAAAATGTAAAATCTAACTAAAATTCAAAATAAACCCGAATAAGATTAAGTATGCCTTATTCGGGTTTTTATGTTTGTATTGCCAGTTTGTTTAGAACAATATAGGCATAACTTTAGGTTCACTTAAAAGCATATTGGGGCGTTCAGTTTTAATGTACGCTATGGCAGTTTCAATTTTATCGAGCGTACAAGGCATAGTAGCCACTGAGAAAACAGCTTTCTCTTCGCTGTGGCGGTTATGGCTTACTGTATCGATATTGATATCCTGCAAACCAATTGCCGTGGTAATAAAGCCTGTTGTTCCTGGCACATCGCCTGTATGGAAGGTGATGATGTATGGAAAAACAAACTGTCGGGCATCGGCAAAATTACGCTCCTGTTTTTCGGCAGTATTTCTTATTTTTTCGCCGTAACGTGAAATAAATACCATGTCGGAAACTATTGACATGGCGGTTTCGCTTGAGCCGGCACCTTTTCCTATCAAGATATGTTTGCCCGAGTATTTATTATTTATTCTTACTGCATTTGTTGCTCCATCAACACCCGAGAGAAAGTTGCTGTTTTTAACCATCATAGGCCTAACGGTTGCGTAAATGTCGCCATTCACCTTTTTTGCATAACATATCAGCTTTATTTTTGCCTGAATCTCGTTGGCAAAATCGATGTCTTCTTTTTTGATGTTTTCGATTCCTATTATTGAAAGATCATCCATTGAGACATCAATTCCGTAAGCAAGTTTAATGAGCAAAATGAGCTTGTGTCCTGCATCGCCACCGTTAATGTCAAGCGTGGGGTCGGCTTCGGCAAATCCACTTTCCTGGGCCATTTTAAGGGCGGTATCAAATTCCAGGTTGTAGTTCTGCATTTGAGATAAAATGTAGTTGCTGGTGCCATTCATTATACCTGAAACCGACATGATTTTATCGCCGGTCAGATTTTCCTTAATGGTTTTGATAATTGGTATGGCACCGCATACAGCGGCTTCGAAGCCAATTTTTACACCTTTAGCTTCGGCTGCCTCAAATATATCGGTACCTCTTTCGGCCAGTAAGGCTTTGTTGGCGGTTATGAGGTGTTTACCTGTATTTACGGTGTCGAGGCAAATTTTATGTACAAAGTCGTTTGTCCCGCCTATCGTTTCTACAATTATATCAACTTCGGGCGAAGCAATAATCTCATTGATGTAAGCTGTTGCTTCGGTAGGAGTTAGGTCTTTGCCACTTCCACAAAATAAATCCAGGGGAATGTTGAACCTTTCGGCTGCAACTTTCGGCTTCAATTCAACTATCGATTTCAGTATTAGCTCTCCATCGGCGCGGGTATTCAATTCGGTTTGTATTTCCGACATTATTTTGGCTACCCCGCCTCCCACGGTTCCACAACCCAGTATGGCAACATTTATACGTTTCATTTCGTATTATTTTGAAAGATTATTCCTCTTGAAAAATTTCCGAAATATAACATATTTTGAAGGTTTTCGGAGAATTTATAAGTGAAACACGCTCGTTAAGTTCGAGTTTTTAATGAAGTGTAATGAAATTAGGCAAAACACTTAAGCTAATTTAGAAGTACATGTTTTAATAGGCACAATCTTCCCAATGTGTAAAGTATTTTTCAAATTCATTTTGAATATTTATTTTCTCAGATTTAAATATACCATAAACCGAAGAGCCGCTACCCGACATGGATGCATAAATGGCTCCAGCTTCATAAAGCCGGGCTTTTATTACTTTAATTTCGGGATGAAAGGGAAAAATGCTTTCTTCGAATTGATTGTAAACGAGATTTTTCCAGCTGGAAGTATTTTCGTGGTTTAATATTTCGCTTAGGCTCTTGCTCTGTATACGTGGATTTGTATTTGCGTATGCTTCGGCAGTAGAAATATGGTTGAAGGGCTTGACAAGTGCAATTCTGTAACCTTTGAGCGTGAGTTCAGAAGGAGTGAAAATTTCTCCTCTTCCTGTGGCAAAAACGGGCTTGTTTAGAATGAAAAACGGGCAGTCGCTACCTAATTTTGCGGCATAGCCTATAAGTTGCTCGGTGTTAAGTTGAAGATCGAAAAGCCGATTAAGTGTCATTAACGTGTAAGCTCCGTCTGATGAGCCTCCTCCCAACCCTGCTCTCGAGGGTATTTGCTTGTGTAGGTGGATATTTACAGGCGGCAAATCAAAAACTTCGTGAAGCAAATTGTACGCCTTCATCACAATGTTGTCGTTTGTTGAAGAATCTAATTCAATACCGCTTATGGTAAGCTTAGTTTCTTTTGCGGTATTGATTTATAAAATATCAGAAAGAAAAAAAAAAAAAAAAAGGGTTTCTAAATCGTGGAAATTATCGGGA
>SKHV01000383.1 GCA_007116765.1 Prolixibacteraceae bacterium
CGGCCAATGAGTTTGGTCATCCACTCGAAATTCTGCAAGCAGTCGAGGCAGTCAATTACCGCCAAAAATCGGTACTGGTGGCCAAAATCAAACAACATTTTGGAAACGACCTCTCCGGAAAGCGCTTTGCCATTTGGGGCTTGTCGTTCAAGCCAAAAACCGACGATATGCGCGAGGCTCCATCGTTGGTTATTATTGATGAACTGATTAATGCCGGTGCCGAAATAGTTGCATACGACCCGGTAGCCATACATGAAGCAAAACGAATCTTGGGGGATAAAGTTACCTATTCAAAAGATGAATACGACACCTGTATCGATGCCGATGCACTGGTTGTGGTAACCGAATGGGCCGAGTTCAGGATACCCAATTTCAGGGTGCTTGGAAAACTTCTCAAAGAAAAAACCATTTTCGATGGACGTAATATATACGACATGGAAGAAATGGAAGAGCTGGGATACACTTATTACAGCATTGGCCGTAAAACAATCAAAAACAATTAAAAAAGAACAGGATGAAAAGGATATTAGTAACAGGTGGGGCCGGTTTTGTGGGCTCACACCTTTGCGAAAGGCTTTTGAACGATGGAAACGAAGTGATTTGCCTCGACAATTACTTTACAGGGAAGAAAAGCAAAATTGTTCACTTGTTAAACAACCCTTATTTCGAATTGGTAAGGCACGATGTAACCATGCCCTACTTTATCGAAGTGGATGAGATATACAACCTTGCTTGTCCGGCATCTCCGGTTCATTACCAGTACAATCCCATCAAAACCATCAAAACATCGGTAATGGGGGCAATTAATATGCTTGGGTTGGCCAAACGCATTAAGGCAAAAATTCTGCAAGCCTCAACAAGCGAAGTGTACGGCGACCCCGAAATACACCCCCAAACCGAAGATTACTGGGGCCATGTTAACCCGATAGGGATCCGCTCATGCTACGACGAGGGAAAACGTTGTGCCGAATCGTTGTTTGTGAACTACCACGAGCAAAACAATGTGAACATCAAAATAATACGTATTTTCAACACCTATGGTCCCAAAATGGAGCCTGATGATGGACGCGTGGTTTCCAATTTTATTGTGCAGGCACTACAAGGCAGGGACATTACTATTTTTGGCGACGGCATGCAAACGCGCAGCTTCCAGTACGTGAGCGATTTGGTTGAAGGCATGGTGCGCATGATGAACTCACCCGACGATTTTCATGGCCCTGTTAACATTGGGAATCCCGGCGAATTTACCATGCTCGAGCTGGCACAAAACATAATCGACCTAACCGGCACAAAATCAAAAATTGTGTACATGCCATTACCACAAGACGACCCTACCCAACGGCAACCCGACATTTCGCTTGCTCAGGAAAAACTGAACGGTTGGGAACCTAAAGTTCCGTTAAAAGAAGGTTTGATAAAAACAATTAATTATTTCGACAATCTGTTAAAGGAAACAAAATGAAGGGAATAATATTGGCAGGTGGATCGGGTACAAGGCTATACCCGATCACGCAAGTTGTTTCGAAACAAATACTACCGGTTTACGACAAACCCATGATTTATTATCCACTGTCGGTTTTAATGTTAGCCGGCATAAGAGATATACTCATCATTTCAACACCTGTTGACTTACCCTTGTTCAAAAAATTATTTAAAGATGGCAAGCACCTAGGGCTTAACATTGAATATGCCGAACAGCCCTCGCCCGATGGATTAGCACAGGCTTTCATAATTGGTGAAAAATTTATAGGTGGTGATAGCGTATGTATGGTTTTGGGCGACAATATCTTTTATGGATACAATTTTTCCGGAATGTTACAGGAAGCATCGAAGTTGCAGGAAGGTGCAATGGTGTTCGGGTATTATGTGAGCGACCCGGAGCGCTATGGCGTAGCCGAATTTGATGAAAACGGAACGGTTTTGTCGTTGGAAGAAAAACCTGTTAAGCCAAAATCGAACTATGCCGTTACCGGGCTTTATTTTTACGACAACACGGTGGTTGATAAGGCAAAATCATTGAAGCCATCGCCAAGGGGCGAATTGGAAATAACCGATTTAAACAAACTTTACCTCAACGAAAAAACCTTGCAGGTAAAACTCTTGGGAAGGGGCTTTGCCTGGCTCGATACCGGAACACACGAAAGCCTTAGCCAAGCATCCGATTTTATTGCAACCATAGAGCAGCGACAAGGATTAAAAGTGTCGTGTATCGAAGAAATTGCATTCAAAAAAGGATATATCAATAAAGAGCAGCTTTTGGAATTGATTAAACCACTTTCCAAAAATCAATATGGGCAGTATTTAATGAAAATGATGCAGGACTAAAACGAAAAGCAAATATGAATATTATTGGTACAAACCGTACTATTAATATACAATAGAATTAGTACAAAAAAATATGGAAAATAGCGAAAGCACCTTTGTGCCAACTATTCTGGTTGTCGACGACAACAAGCGCAACCTGCAGGTTGTTGGGAATATACTGCACGATGAGAAATACAAAGTAGCCATGGCTATTAATGGCTTAACTGCACTTAAACTGGCCTCGCAGTTAAAGCCCGATTTAGTATTGCTCGACATTATGATGCCCGAAATGGATGGCTACGAGGTATGTAAAAAACTAAAGAAAAACCCCGATACTGAGGACATTCCGGTTATATTCCTAACCGCAAAAGTGGAAACCGACGATGTTGTAGAGGGCTTTAACCTTGGTGGTGTCGATTATATTACCAAACCCTTTAAGCAAAAGGAACTGCTGGTGCGCATTAAAACACATCTCGATTTACTCGAAAGCAGACGAAAAATTGCGGCTCAAGCAGGCGAGCTGCATGCTGCCAATATTTTCAAAGACAGGCTTTTCTCCATTATTGGGCACGACCTGCGTTCACCCCTTTCGTCGATAAAATTCACTATTGACATGATGAAAAGTGGCGTGATAGAGTTTGGCGACGACTTTTTTCATGAAACACTTGGCCAATTGGCAAAAACAACCGATGAGGCCTATACCCTGCTCGAAAACCTTTTGGGCTGGGCCAAATCGCAAAGTGGCAACCTGCCTGTTGTTCCCGAAACCTTTTCATTGAAGGAAATGGCAGAAAGCATTGCACGCCTGCAAAAATTGAACCTAAGCAACAAAAACATCGAGCTCGTTATTGATGTGGCAGAAAGCATTAGCGTTTACGCCGACAACCAAATGATTAACACCGTGCTGCGCAACCTGCTTTCTAACGCAATTAAATTTACACCCAATGGTGGCAAAATACAGATATTGGCCACCGAAACTAACGATAATTTGGTTAAAGTTTCGGTTGTCGATTCCGGTGTTGGCATTTCGGAAGAAAACATGAAACGCTTGTTTAACAATGCCAATCCCCTGAAAACTTATGGCACCAACAACGAAACCGGCAGTGGACTGGGCTTGATACTGTGCAAGGACTTTGTGGAAAAGAACGGGGGAACACTAAATATAACAAGCGAAATTGGACAAGGGAGCACTTTTGCATTTACCCTTTCCAAAATGTAACATGACGATTGAGAAGACAACAATTATCCAATATGAAAACTAACCTGCTATACTTTATCGATTTTGCCAAAGTTGACAAATTACTTGAAGGTTTCAACATAACCACAGGCTTTGTAACTGCCATACTCGACCTCGAAGGAAATGTACTTTCCAAATCGGGCTGGCGGCAAATGTGTACCCATTTCCATAGGGTTCACCCCGAAACAGCCCAAAAATGCACACATAGCGATACCGAACTCGCCAATAAAATGGCCAAAGGAGAGAAATACCACTTTTACAAGTGCCTCAACGGCTTAATCGACGTGGCTGTGCCAATAATTATAAAAGGGGAACACGTTGCCAATCTTTTCTCGGGGCAATTCTTTTTTGAAAAACCCGATATCGGATTTTTCAAAAAACAAGCTCGAAAATACGGTTTCGACGAAATTAAATACCTCGAAGCCTTCGAAAATGTGCCAGTGGTATCGGAACAAGAGGTTAAAAAGGCTATGGATTTCTTGCTGGATATGACACAGATAATTAGCGATTTAGCCTATCAAAAAATAGAACAGGAAAAGCAAAAACACTTGATTGCCGACATGGGAAACCGAGCCAAGGCGCTCATTGATTCAATCCCCGACTTAATTTTTATTTTCAATCAGGATGGGTATTTTATCGACTATAATACACCCGACAATGGCCTGTTATTTATGCCTCCCGATGTGTTTATGAATAAACACCTTAGCAAAGTATTACCCGCAAAAATAGCACAAATCACCCTTACAGCCATTAAAAACCTATTTGCCAAAAACAAAGCCCAGACCTATCAATATACAGCACAAATCAAGGGGCGCACTTGCTATTTCGATGTGCGGATGGTTAAATATGGTGAAAATAGAGCCTGTGCCATTGTGAGGGACATAACAGCACACCGCGAAAGCGAAAATAAACTACACGATGCACAAGCCAACTTAACTGCCATTGTTGAAAATACCTTCGACAGCATTTGGTCAATCAATACCCGTTACGAAATCTTGTACATCAACTAAGTATTTGCCAACGCTTTTTTGGCCGCTTTTGGGGTTTTGCTTGAGCCTGGCAGCAATTTGCTGTTCTCAATGCCGGAAAAAATCCAAAATGAATGGAAAAAACGTTACGACCGGGTGCTATGTGGCGAACAAATCGTTTTTGTCGATACCGTTGAAGCAAACGGCACATTTATCCACATTGAAGTAGCTGCAAACCCAATCAAACATGGGAAGAAAATTATTGGTGCATCGCTGTTCGGAAGGGACATAACCCAAAAAAAAGTAAATGAAGAAGCTTTACTTGAAAGCGAAGCACGAATAAAAAGTATCTTCCGGAGTGCGCCGGTAGGTATAGGCTTGGTGACAAACAAGGTAATCCAAAAAGTAAACGAACGTTTTTGCGAAATAACAGGCTTTACCGAAGAGGAAGTTTTGGGAAAAAGTGCCCGGATGCTTTACTCTAGCGAAGAGGACTACCTTTTAGTAGGTGAAGAAAAATATCAACAAATTAACAAATATGGTTCAGGGACTGTTGAAACCATTTGGAGGAAGAAAGATGGCTCCATCATTAATATTTTATTGAGCTCCACACCTATCGATGTCAACGATATTAACAAAGGCGTAACCTTTACTGCACTTGATATTAGCGAACGTAAAAAAGCACAGCAAGCTTTGGCCGAAAGCGAAAAGAAATACCGTGACTTAATACAGAATTCAGGTGAAGGAATTGGAATTGTTGACACAAACGAATGTTTTACTTTCATAAACCCTGTCGGGGCAAGCATGTTTGGTTTAAGTGAACAAGAAATGCTAAGTCATTCACTTTTCGATTTCTGCTCCATTAATTCACGTACCGCTATTAAAGATTTAACCAAACGCAGGAGCTCAGGTGTAAGCGATAATTATGAATTAGAAATAATCAGACCCGACGGAAATAAAAGAAACCTAATTGTTACTGCTACTCCACAGTACGATAGTACAGGTAAATTTATAGGTACCTTTGGTATTTTCTATGATAACACTGAGCGGAAAAAGGCCGAAGAAGAACTACTTAAAGCCAAAGAACGTGCTGAAGAAAGCGACCGCCTCAAATCGGCCTTCCTGGCCAACATGAGCCACGAAATACGTACTCCTATGAACTCAATCATGGGGTTTGCCAGCTTGTTGCCCGAAGAAGAAAGCAAAGAGCTAATGTGCAATTATGCAAATATTATAGTAAAAAATTCAGAACAATTGGTGCATATCATCGACGATATAGTTCTATACTCCCGGCTTCAGGCGAAAACACTGGTTTCAAACCAAAGAGACTTTAACGTATACGATTTATTGCAAGACCTCAAACTATCGTTCAACCTGCCCGAGTTCCAACAAGGCGTTGAGCTGATAACCGAAAGTAGAATGGATTACCCCAATTTAATCAAAAGCGATTATGAAAAATTGAGGCAAGTTTTTATGAATCTCATTTCAAACGCTTTTAAATATACAAAAACCGGCACAATAATTTTTGGTGCAGAACCGCAAAACGGGCAAAACCTGTTTTTTGTAAAAGATACCGGCATAGGCATACCCGCAGGCGAAACCAAAAAAGTTTTCGACCGCTTTTTCCGCGGCAGCAATACCCGTAAAGAATCGGTGCCCGGCACTGGCTTGGGATTAAGCATTGTAAAAGAACTTATTGAATTGCTTGGCGGCAAAATATGGGTCAAAAGTGTAGAAGGGAAAGGAAGTACTTTTTATTTCACTATTCCACATCATTTACCCCCAATTTGATACAAATATTTCATAAATTTACCCCCAATTTGATACAAGTATATGAAAAAATTACCCCAAATCTGATACAAATTGCTTATATTTGCTTATCAAACAGAGTTTTAAAATGTTTAAAAGAGACATACTAGTTGAACTGCAAAAGTGGGCTTCAAAAACAAGCAGAAAACCACTTGTGCTCAGAGGCGCCCGACAGGTAGGTAAAACTACTGTTGTTCAGATGTTCTCCAAAGAATTCGATCATTATATCTATCTTAACCTGGAAAAAGAAGAGCAGCGTGAGATTTTTGAACTTAATTATCCTTTCGCCGATTTGCTTACTGCACTTTTTATTTTTTCCCAAAAAAAACGGAATGGCGGCAAAACATTGATCTTTATCGATGAGATTCAGAACTCGCCAAAAGCCATCGCACTCCTTCGCTATTTCTACGAGGAAGCCAATGATTTGTATGTTATTGCAGCGGGATCGCTGTTGGAAAACAGCCTAAACAGGAATATCTCCTTCCCGGTAGGAAGGGTCGAATATATGGCACTGAGACCCTGTTCGTTCCGGGAATTTCTTTATGCAACAAAAAACGACCAGCTAATTGATGTGCTGGAAAAACCCGACGTGCCTGAATTTCTACATTCACAACTCATCGCTTTGTTTAGAAAGTATGCCACTATTGGCGGAATGCCCGAAGTGGTCAATCAGTATTCACAACAACTTGAAATAACTGAACTTGCCTCAATATACGACAGCTTAATCCAATCGTATTCCGAAGATATTGAAAAGTATGCCAACTCATCGGCCCAGGTGAACTACATCAGGCATATTGTATCAAATGTTTTTAGAGAGGCCGGAACAAGAGTTACTTTTGAAAAGTTTGGAAATTCGTCATATCGGTCAAGAGAGATGAAAGAGGCATTTCTTACGCTTGAGAAAACCATGTTGCTTAGGCTGGTTTATCCCTGCACAACAACTGAATTGCCCCTTAAGCCAAGTTTGGTTCGCAAACCTCGACTTCATGTTCTTGACACAGGGCTGATTAATCATTCCCTGAAAATAATGGGTGAACTTGTTTTTAATGAAAATATTAATACGGTACACCGGGGAATTGTAGCCGAACACATTATTGGTCAGGAACTTCTTGCTGCCAATTTTTCAATTAGCAACGATCTCCATTTCTGGGTTCGGGAAAAAACCGATGCAAGTGCTGAGCTTGATTACATCTTCCCTTATCTGGGAAAACTAATTCCCATTGAAGTGAAGTCGGGCAGTATCGGAAAATTAAGATCGCTGCACCAATTCATGGATGTTGCACCCCATCGCTTTGCAGTTCGGGTTTGGCAGGGGCCCTATTCAACAGAAAAGGCTACAACCATTGCAGGGAATGAATTTACGCTTATCAATCTTCCCTTCTATTTGGCGCACCGAATCGAGAAAGAACTTGAAAAGATAATTGGATAACGAGAATTATAATTTCAAATATCAAATAATCAACACCTTAAATACTTCGCTTTGCCCGTGTTCATCAGAAACACGCAAAAAGTGAAGGCCATTTTGTACAACATTTCGGTTTAGAGCAACCCTTAAATGATTGGGGTTAGTAGCTTGCATTGAAAAACCTTGTACCATATTTCCTCTCATGTTGTATAATTGAAAGGTATAAATCCCTTCCAAAGAATTTTTTAGCGGAAACACATAAAACCAATCGTTCACCGGGTTAGGGAAAAGATGGAAAGCCGCATCGCCGGGCAGGCTAAACTGCTCGCCGGGCAAACGGGCTTATTTTATTTCTATTCCATGCAGCTTTACCTGGTTTTCTAAAGGAAGCAAACGAATCTCAATGTGGTTTTCGTTTGAGGTAGTAAAAAATGTTTTTTTTAAGGCATTGAAGCCAGCTTGTTTATAGATAGAAAAATTCTCCGCCACGAGCACGCCATTTATTTCAATGGAAAAAACCGACTCTTGCAAAACTTGAGTATCCTGTTCGCGTTCGGCAAAAAAAAGGTTCACGGTATAATCGCCGTTCTCGCACGGGAACAGCCAGTGCATGGGCTGCTGGTTTAAGGTGTAATTCCATGGACCAAAAATGCAGGCAGGCGCACCGGTTGTGTTTTTTCCGTACCAACTATGGCTACCAGTGCTGTGGTTGTTCGACAGTTCGTAATACAATCGATTGTTGTAATTGCCCTCCCAATCAATGGGCTCATCGGCAAAAGCAGGCCCACCGCAATTCACCCTGAAAACCACATCGCCTTTGCTCAATTCAACTGTTTCAACAATGAGGGTAAATTCCACAACAACCGGATCATTAAACCCATCGGTAGCAATAAGCCGCAAACGGTTATACACCCCACTATCAACATAACGGGGATGAACTTCTACCTCATATTCTTGTTTTTCGTTACTGAGCAGCTTTACAAAAGGAGGAAAGTTTTCGGCACTGATCGTAACCTTGTCCCCATCGGCATCGGAGTAAGAAATTGGGAATTGCTGCCGGGTATTTACCACCGCCTCAATGGTGGCGGGAAAAGTCAGTACAGGCGGACTATTCTCCTTGCTCCGAACCGCAATACTAAATTGCCTACGAGCTTTTGCTTTGTGTGAATAGTCGCTGGCGGTTAGCAAAATCATATAAATTCCTTCATGCTCTGCCTTCGGTGACAAGTGAAGCTCAACCGTTCCATTTTCTTTATAATGAATTTGTGCAAACGATGGCAATGGGGCAAGGGTAATTTCAATTGAGTCATGGTCGCAAGTTACGGCCGTAAAATGCAATGTGGTATCGGCTCCGCTTTCAATAATTAAATTGTCAATGAATCCAATTATGGGCGTACAATTAAACTGATGCCCCAGCCCGGGTTGTGGCCCCAGCTTTTTGTATTGGTCGGGGTTTTGAATGGCCAAATTGAAATTGCCATTCGCCGGATCGCTGATTATCAATGGTTCAATTTGCATAACCGTGTTATTTTCCACCACCAAATCGGGGTTCCGGGGCGAAATATCGTGGTAGAATTTGCCCCTGCCCTCCCATTTATTGTCGATGATGCGCATGGGGTTCAGTTCGTTGTAATTCACCAACACATTATCGCGGGTAATATTGCTGAAATAGTTATTGCTCACAACAATTTCGGCCAAGGCATCTGTCACTTTCCTGTTATCGACAAACATTCCCCGGTTGCCTGAAATGTAATTGTTGTAGATGTTTATATCGCCCGAGCCAAACACAATAAAGCCGTTTTCGAAGGCATTCATCACAATATTGTTGTAGAAATTGCCAATGGTATTGTCGCCAATTTGTATGTTGTTGCCCTGGCCTCCTTCATTTGTAAGTCCCGAATTCAAGATCAAATTGTTATATACTTCAATATCATCAGCCATATTGGCAATTTGTATCCCCTCGCGACCGGTATTGTAAACAATGTTGTTGTAAATACGCACATGCCTGAACTCCATGCCCGGAGTAACGGTCTCGCCAAGGTACATACCTTCTACCACATTTTTTACCAAACAGTTATGAATGGCCAACTTTTCAAAAACAGGAATGGGTTCGGGCGGGTTTCCATAGTAATCATCTTTCACAACAATTCCGAAAAATCCTTGATGGTCTATTTCGATTTGCCCAATTTCGATATGGCTCGATTGGTTGTTGACAGAAACTCCGCTATTGATTGCCGACAGCTTAAAACCATATTGATGATCGGAACTGCCAGTACCAGTAAGTTTTATGTGCTTGCAATTTCGAAACTCAATGGCACTGTGGTGCTTATCGGAATTAATAAATACTCTGCCATTGTGGTTAACTACCACAATTGGCAGGGTGTCGTTACCGTATAAGCCATTAAAAATTAAAGTCTCTTGACGCAATGCATCAACAAAAATTGTATCGCCCCCAACAGGAATTGCTTCAAAAACATCGGGAGTATAATACGTTGGCGAAGAGTTATTGATATAAAACGCCCTTCCCTGTGCCATAATAATACAAGGAACAAGGAAAAACAACACCAGCACCCCAAAGCTCAACCTCACCATAACTAAAAATATTTCAAAAAATCAACCTCTTTTTGCCCTCTCCCATTTTACCGATTGATTGCCTTTTACATATCTTTTAACCCCCAAATAAACCGATAGGTTCATGATAAAAAAGTAATATGGAACAAAAAGCACCTTCACCTTTATTTTGCGGTTTTCGAGGAACCAACCGGTGAGTGCGGCCACATAAAACAAGGCTTGGCCGGCAAGCAACAATGGATAAATATTCAAAGTAAACAAACCCTGATTTACGGCCAATATTGCGTTGAGCGGTATAATCAGCAACAGCAAAAGCGGCGTAAGTGTCCACCTGAGAACACGGTGCGAAATGTATTGGAACGACAACGTGCCGTATTTGAAGATATTAAGCAAGGGGCTAAGCCGAACAACCGATTGGATGCCGCCCGCCGAAATGCGTATTTTCCGTTTCAGCTCTTCTTTTACATTGGCCGAAGCCGTTTCGATGGCATAGGCATTGGGGTTGTACTGAATGGTGAAACCTTTCATGGCAACCCGCAACGAAATAATAAAATCGTCGAGAAGGGTATCTTTTTCAACCTCTTGCCAAAGTTCGGTGCGGATAGCAAACAGCTCGCCTGCGGCACCAACTACCGAGTAAAGTTCGGCATCCCATTTTTTCAGCGTCGATTCGTATTTCCAGTACAAACCTTCGCCTGCACCGGCTGCAGCATCGGCCTCTTTTTTATGAATGCGCTTTTCGCCCGAAACACATCCCACTTTGGGGTTTCTAAAAAGCTTTACAATTTCGAGAATTGAATCTTCACCCAAATCGGTATTCCCATCGGAAAAAATGATGATGGGGGTTTTTACAAACTGCACACCACGGTTCATGGCTGCAATTTTGCCACGTCGCTCGGGCTGGTGATAAACATCAATGCCGTTGTAGTTTTTCAATAACTCAGGTGTGCCGTCGTCCGATCCATCAGTGACCCAAACATGCCGCACCTTTTCTTTTGGGTATTTCAAACTAAAAGAATTTTGAATCTTCTGATGCAAGTAATCCTTTTCATTATAGGCAGTTACAAATAAAGTCACTTCCGGCTCATAATCCTCGTTTCCGGTAAATGGTTTGTGTAAGCCTGTTACGCGCCTAAATTTGATGATCAGGTACAGCAAAATCCCATACCCCAAATAGGAATAAAATATTACAAACAGGAATATCCAGAATAAAATTTCAATCGTAGTCATAATCATAAATTTATCGGGTTAAACTTTTTCCCATTTCTGGGTTTCGTGGTTGAACTGTTTAATCACTTTAGCCGGGTTTCCAACAGCCACCGAATAAGGCGGAATGTCTTTGGTTACCACGCTTCCGGCTCCTACCTGGCAACGTTTGCCTATGGTAACACCGGCCAGCACCACCGAGTTGGCACCAACATGTGCTTCATCGTCGATAACCGTGGGC
>SKHV01000417.1 GCA_007116765.1 Prolixibacteraceae bacterium
AATTATTTCACTATTATTCTTTTTCATGAGTTTTCAATTTAATGGTTTTATTTAAAATACAGGTTTTTATATTGTTTATTTGTACGAAAGTATTTTGAACTATATGCATTTTTAAAATTAGTTATTTAATCAAAACGGTAAGGATAATAATTAAAAACTTCATAAACAGCTCATTTTATTGCATGAACTGACGTTTTAACTGAACGAATGAAAGTAAATTAGCATCAGAAAAAGTGTAAAATAACACTTGATAGAGTTATCATATATGATAACCACTTATCAAAAATAAACAAAAAAATTAGTTGTCGTAAAAAACAACTAATGAATTCAGAAATAATTCTCATAAAAATTGGTGCTAATATCAAAGCAATCAGGGAAGCGCAAGGTATGTCGCAACAGATTTTGGCTGCCAAGTGCAACTTCGAGAAAGCCAATATGTCGAGGATTGAGGCAGGGCGCACAAATTTTACCATATTAACCCTCTATAAAATCAGCAAAGCATTAAACATACCCCTTGCCGGTTTATTGGAGTTGGATGAATAATGCCTTGCAAATTTTAGTTCCATTTCAGTGGTTTTGTCTTTTGTTTTAGCAGGCAAAAACAGTCTCAAATGGTAATACAGCATAAACCCTGCTTATTAATTTAATGGACAGCCAAACACTTTCCTTAATAAAATTGCTTGGTTGGTCGTGGTTAAATCAATCGGAAATACATCACATAGTAACCCCTGTTGTTAATTATGAATACATCTTTACCATCGGGAGGTATTTTAACAGCATCAACATAAACTATCTCTCCTTGGAGTATAGGAACAATATCAACCTTTGCTACTACTTTAAAGGGGCAATACAAACGTTTCAGTTCTCCTTCACTGTTGATATACAGCACGCTGTTTGTTGAAAAGTAAACTTCATACGTATTCATGGTTCATCTCTGAAATAATGGAATATTGACTATTGTGCCAATGCTTATTGAAACTAATGTTAACTGCATAGTGTTTATACTATTTTTGAATATAGCTTGCTTAACCATTTTGGTATTTGCAGTTTATATATTCCGCTATTGCAAATACCAACATTCGCTTTGGTTTCGTATTGCAGCATGAAGCATATTGGCAAACACCAAACAAGCAGCTCCACGGTCAAGAAAAGTATCAATGTAACTGCTCTTATTGGCACTTGTAAACAAGTTGTATAATTTCCACAGGTCAATATCCCCATTATCATCACGGCTAAAGGAGTTACTTGAATAGTAATCACGTGCAATTGTTGATATTTGAGAATCATTCATTGGCGCTTGTTCCAAATCCTTTTTATCGGCAAGGGGAAGGTACTGGTATAGCTTCATCTTCCCAATAATCTGTGCAAACTGATGTTCCGATAGTGCTAAGTCGCCTAATGATGAAAATAGCGACAGCTTTTTTTCATACGCAAAGTTTGAAAACAGCTCGTAAGCCTTATTTGCCAATTCAGCAGTTGTTCGTACTTTAAGGTCTGACAAAAACCCATCGGTTGATATACAAAGATTTATACAAACCTTGTTCTGAAAGCCTATAAAAAGCTTAAAACGCTCTTCGCTTTTACGGCTGTGCAGGTTCTCCAGGTTATACGACCGAACTCCTCCTATAGAGAGAGAAATATCATTTCCATGGATGTTTGCACGTATAGAAGGTATCTCAAACAGGAATGCCATACGTTCGTAATAGAGCGTTTTTTCATGCTCCAAAAGTTCCCTGGCTGGTTTTCCCATTGCTTCTGGAATCCTGCCTGAAATTGGATGAGACACCCTTACCGCAGGCGCATAAATTACTTCACGGCTAAAGCAATCGGCAATCATTTCGCCCACTACATTAATAAACTCAGTATGGCTTATGGTACTCTCGTTGTCTTTTGCAAACGAAGGTATTATGCACTTATCTTTTAATTCCATAGTTGTAACAGGCTGCGTGTTGGCAAGTATGAAATTTTCGTTTGTGCTTTCGTTAATGACCTGTTCTATTGTAGTAACAGGTTCAATTGTTTTATTATTTACAGCAATTAATTCCATGGTTATTGTTCTTTTACAGTTTCTTGCAACTCTTTGTTCCTTTCAATAAAAAGCTCTTCGAGCTGTTTTTGGTACAAAGGGTACGAAAGGTACACCCGCCTTAATTCTTCAACTGTTCGAGCTGATTTGATTTGTTGCAGGATTTCTTCCTTTTCGTTGTCGTTACTACACCAGTTTTTAATTCTAATACCAGTATTGGCATTGATAACAAACTGTGGTTTATCACCAAACAATCCGGTGCGGTCTTTAGAGGCAGTTGCATTGTGCTTAATATCGAGGTCAAAAACTATGGTAAATTCATAGTCCAGCCCATCACGGGTAACACCTTTCAATCCAACTTTTTCAGGAACCATCTTACCATTTTTCTCACTTAGCACATAATCTTGCTTAGTCCTTATTGTTCCAATAATATGAACAGGGCATTGAAGTAGTTTCTGAATTAATGCATTGTGCCGGGGTGTAAGCTTACTCCAATTTGTGAAGGAGTTTCCAACCATATTGCCGTGTACTTCCAGTATTCCACCGGCACCTTCCCATTCGTGGCTTATTGAATCAATTATTACCACATCCATCTGAGCTTTTTCGCATAGCTCAATAGCATCTATATACCTCTCAGGAGAAAATGGTTTGTCGAGTGTTAGAACATTGTAATTGCCCAAATGAGAATATAAATCGGCTGAATGGTTTTCAGTGTCGATAATAGCAATTCTAGTCCAGTCGGGTTGCAGACCTGATGCCAACAATAATGAACTGTAGGTTTTTCCACTGCCGCTTGGTCCTTGTAAGGCACATTTTATTTTAGCAGCAGACCTTTTTGCTTGTCTTAATTCCATGATTTTAATTTTTTAGTCATTAATAAAAACAGAAAGGGGAGCCATTGCTGACCCCCCATCTGGTTACTGAAATACTGGTTTTTGTGCATAGGCGGTATCAGGCTTTTGCACTTCACCTTCAAAGATAACTTCCTCAAGGGTTTCAGCTTCAGGCGAATACTCCCAATGATGATGGAGAGTAACCACTTCGCCTGTTTGCTGGACTACGAACTCATAAGGTTCGCAATCAACCTTCTGGATAATGCCAGGCATTTGCTGGCCTCTAAGAGACTGGCAGGTTCTTTCGTCGAAAGT
>SKHV01000047.1 GCA_007116765.1 Prolixibacteraceae bacterium
ATCCTCAGTTTGACTCCCCCTACTCGCCCACCAAGCGTGTAGGAAGTGATATTACTTCGGAGTTTGTGCAACGTGTACACAAATACCCCATGCTCTCGCTCTCGAATACTTACAACGAAGGTGAATTGCGCGATTTCGACATGCGTGTACGTAAAGAAACCAACACCGAACCCGAATACGTTTGCGAGCTGAAATTCGATGGGGTATCAATCAGCCTTAGCTACGAAAACGGAATACTCACTAAGGCCGTGACCCGTGGCGACGGTATACAAGGCGATGATGTTACTGCCAACGTAAAAACAATACGCAGCATTCCCCTAAAATTAAGGAGTGAAGGCTGGCCTCAAGAATTTGAAATACGAGGTGAAATAGTAATGCCTTTCGACGCTTTTCAAAAATTGAACGAAGAACGGGTAGCCAACGGCGAAGAACCCATGGCCAACCCGCGAAATACAACTTCGGGAACCATAAAAATGCAGGACTCATCGGTGGTTGCACGTCGAGGGCTCGATGCCTACTTTTACAACGTACCGGGCGAAATACGCCTGAGCGAAAGCCATTGGAAAAACCTTGATTTATCGGCTCAATGGGGGCTTAAAATATCGGAACACTCGCGCCTTTGCAAAAGCATCGACGAAGTACTCGGTTTTATTCACTACTGGGATAAGGAGCGTGCAAATCTTCCTGTAGCAACCGACGGCGTGGTAATAAAAGTGAACCAGGTGCTTATGCAAAACAACCTGGGCTTTACGGCTAAATCGCCCCGCTGGGCCGTAGCGTATAAATTCAAGGCCGAACAGTCGACAACCCGCCTGCTTTCGGTCTCGTACCAAGTTGGGCGCACCGGAGCCGTAACCCCGGTTGCAAACCTTGAAGCGGTAAAACTATCGGGTACCACCGTAAAACGTGCATCGCTGCACAATGCCGATGTGATTGCCTCGCTCGACCTGCACCTTAACGACATGGTAAAAGTTGAAAAAGGCGGCGAGATTATCCCCAAAATTGTGGGGGTTGACGAAACACAACGCCACCCGCTAAACCAACGTGTAGAATTTATTAAGCACTGCCCCGAATGCGGCACACAACTTACCCGCATTGATGGCGAAGCTGCGCATTACTGCCCCAACGAAGCGGCTTGCCCTCCACAAATTAAAGGGAAAATAATCCACTTCATCGGCCGCAAAGCCATGGACATTGACGGCATGGGCGAAGAAACCGTGGAGCTGTTTTACAAGCAGGGGCTTATTACCCACCTGCCCGATTTATATGCTTTACAGGCCTCACAAATTTCAACGCTTGAGCGATTGGGAGAAAAATCGGCCCAACGCATTATCGATGGCCTCGAAGCTTCTAAAAAAGTTCCTTTTGAACGGGTATTGTTTGCCTTGGGGATACGCTACGTGGGCGAAACGGTAGCAAAAATCCTGGCCCGGGCATTCAAAAACATCGAATCGCTTATGCAGGCTAGCCTAGAGCAACTTGTTGATGTAAACGAAATTGGCACCCGCATTGCCGAAAGCATCATCAACTTTTTTGCCATAGCGCAAAACCGCCAGATGATTGAAGAATTGCGCCAACACGGACTGCAATTCGAATTGTCGGATGAACAGCTTGCAGGCACCAGCGACAAGCTGGCCGGCTTATCGATTATCATTTCGGGAACATTTGAAAAACACTCGCGCGACGAACTGAAAAAACTCATTGAACAGCACGGCGGAAAAAACGTAGGTTCCATATCGAAAAAAACCAACTTCCTGCTGGCCGGCGAAAACATTGGCCCCGCGAAACTCGAAAAAGTGAAAAAACTCAACATCGCCATAATTTCCGAAGATGAGCTTTTGGAGATGATAAGCCGTTAGTCAATGGTCATTAGAGTCATTGGTTATTGGTCATTGGTTATTGGTCATTGGTCGATTGGTCAATCATCATCAGTATCTCTTGACCAAAAGGAAAATAGTTCGTTTCCTGCAATACTGTAGAATAACCGGGATTACTTTGAGGGGAAATCACAACCCGAACATTGCCAAGGTGATCTTTAAGATCGTATTCCCATTCCCATACCGGACTGGTATTGCTTCCACTATTAATTATTCTGCCTTCTGGTATCATTATATATTTTAAAACGGCTTCGGTGCTTCCTATTTGGTTGACCTAAAACCGAGATTATATTGTCTCCAACTTTTTACTTGATATTGAAGCCTATTTTGGCTAAAAGCTGCAAAGTACTTTCTTCAACATAAGCTGCATCAATAGTATAAACAGGGAATTCGCGCCTTACAGGGTAATCGCCCCGTTGTTGCTCAAAGGTTTCGGGCGATTTTTTTAGTTTCTCAGAATCGACAATAATAGGATAGGTAGCCAGCACGGCTTCACCGATAATTTCCTGTAGAGTTTTACTCTTCCCGTCAATTCTAATTGTTGTATTTTCGGGTAATTCTACATTTGTGCACTGCCAATTGTCGATTCCGAGCTTAAATTTACGGCTGATAGCCTGTACACTCATGCTTGTACCGTTTGCCTTACCATCTTTTGAATATCCTGCAATGTGCGGGGTTGCAAGGTAAGCCAAGTTCAAAAGCCCGGTATCGACATCAGGTTCGTTCTCCCAGCAATCGATTATTGCACTTGAAATTTTTCCGCTTTTGATATTTTTCAGTACCGATGAAGTGTCCATAACCTCGCCGCGCGATGAGTTTATAAATACTATCCCGTTTTTACAAGCATCGAAAAAATCACTGTCGGCCAGATGAAATGTTTTGTCATTACCCTCGTATGTTAGCGGTGTGTGGAAAGTAATGATATCGGCTTCTCTTTGAATTTCTTCAAGCGGAACAAAACCTTTTTTTCCTTCGGCACGTTCGCGTGGAGGATCGTTCACAAGTACTTTCATACCAATTGTTTCACATAAGCGGGCTACTTTTGAGCCCACGTTACCTGCACCCACTACACCAATTGTCAATTCCGAAAGGTTCAAATATTTATCAAAAGCCAGTTGGTGCAAGGCCGCCATAATGTATTGAGCCACCGACCAACTGTTGCAACCCGGCGCATTAGTCCATTCAATACCGTTGGCTTCGCAATAGGCCGTATCAATATGGTCATAGCCAATGGTTGCTGTGGCTATCATTTTTACCGATGAGCCTTCGAGCAATTCTTTGTTGCAAATTGTACG
>SKHV01000484.1 GCA_007116765.1 Prolixibacteraceae bacterium
ACAGTTTTTTTGTGTCTAAAAATCAAAATTACAGCAAGCTCTTTTCGGGCAAAAATTTCCAGTATCGCCGCGGCATGTGGTTTTTCTGGCATTTGTAATTCAGCCTCTCTTTAATAGTAATATTTTTGCAGTAACTACTCCACATATTCTGATATTTCACTTCGTCTTCCTGCAGCAGCATGGGCTGCAAGCTGCCATCGTATAAGTTAAATGTTTTATTATCGAGTTTAACCTCGTCAATTTCCGAGGTGTTGTAATGAAAACCATAGTCGCGTTTCATGTCGTAAAGCAGCCACTGCTGGTCGGCAAAGCGCTCTTTAAAATGCTTCAAAGTCATGGGCAGTACATCGTAACGCGGCTTTATTCCCGAAAAGTAAATTCCGTCTTTCGTCAATTGAAAACGTACAAACTGCAACATTCGCATGGCTTCCTGTGTTACTCGGCGCGAGGCTTTGCGAATGTCGATAATTTGCTCGTCGCTGTAGTTGCTTTCAATGGGGATTTTCGATGCAAAAGAAAGTTTGGCAAAGTGGTATAGTTTCATTTCAATGCCCGGTTCGCCCGATAAGAATGCCAAGAAAGGGAGTTGGTTCAAGTCGCGGCTAATCTTTTTCTGCCAGCCCTTCCAAACACGCTTTGAGTTTTCAGGGTTTGTACTCACGAAAACTTTCTCGCAGAACATACTTTCCTGAAACAACTCTTCAGCGCAAATATTCTCGGGCTCAATTTTCCGTACATAGCATTCAAACACTACGCTCAGAAAACCTTCAAATGTACCGTCGTAAAGGATTTTCATCTCAACCTGCATTTTGCGTCAATAATATCGGCGTTTGGTTAAAATTAAAAAGTTTCAGTTGTGTATCCGGCATTCTTTTTCTTTTGTGCATGTCGGCAGTTAGTATTTGGTGTTTAAGTTTTTCGGGAGCAATATCATGAATGGCTGCCGGCAATTCGTTGTTGGAAATAAAGTACTGTGCCCGCTTCATTACTACGCCAATTTTTTTAAGGTGATGGCTGCTTAGTCGGTTAAAACGCCGTGCCTGGACAATACGCTGTGCCGACTGTACTCCAATTCCGGGCACGCGCAATATCATGTAGTAATCGGCCGTGTTCACATCGATAGGGAATAAATGATAGTTGCGTAAGGCGTAGGCCAGTTTGGGATCTACTTCAAGGTCGAGAAAAGGGTGTTCGTCCGATACTATCTCGTTAGCCTCGAATCCGTAAAATCGCATTAGCCAGTCGCTCTGGTATAAGCGGTTTTCGCGTATCAGAGGAGGTGCTTTTAAAGCAGGTAATCGATTGTCGTATTCGTTAACCGGCAAATATCCTGAGTAGTAAACCCGTTTTAACTGTTGTTGCTGATATAAATTTGTAGCTAACGAAAGTATCTGCCTGTCGGTTTCGGGGGT
Source organism: Prolixibacteraceae bacterium (assembly GCA_007116765.1). Lineage (GTDB taxonomy): Bacteria > Bacteroidota > Bacteroidia > Bacteroidales > Prolixibacteraceae > Roseimarinus. The sequence continues at coordinate 1,413 of SKHV01000484.1, forward strand.
AGCCCCAATTATGAGCTGGGTGCTTTGCCCGGCAGGTGTAAATCGAGGCGCATTCCGGTGTTTTCTGCTCTCTTCTTTGCTTTGCAAAATATCCGTTTTAATCTGCTCCATGGGCAGATAAATGTCATTGTGGTTTTTCTCGGGTGCTAAACGTTTTAACTCGGGATTTGAAGGTATTTCAATATTTACGCTCATGCGGTCGGCATACAGTCCTGCCTGGTGAATAAGTTCGCTGCTTGCACCCGGTATGGCTTTTAAGTGTATGTAGCCGTTGTAGCGCTCTTCGGTACGTAGTTTTTTTGCCACCAGCATCATGCGCTCCATGGTATAGTCGGGGTTCTTTATCACTCCTGAACTTAAAAACAAACCTTCAATGTAGTTCCTTCGATAAAACCCAATAGTAATATCCACTAGTTCCTGCGGGGTAAGCGTAGCTCTCGGGCGGTCGTTGCTACGGCGGTTTATGCAGTAGGCGCAATCGTAAATGCAGTGGTTGGTCATGAGTACTTTTAGCAAACTAATGCAGCGCCCATCGGCAGTAAAGCTATGGCATATGCCACAATTTACTGCGGTGCCAATGCCCTTGTCGCTATTGGCTCGGCTGTTCCCGCTCGACGAACACGATACGTCGTATTTAGCCGAATCGGCTAATATATTTAGTTTCGTGCGAGTTTTTTCGTTCATTTGTGCAAATTGTTTTGTATTTTTGTGTCAAAAATACTAAAAATAATAGTAATAAATGATGGGCTTTACTAAAAAAGTTTTTCTGAAAATTTATCCGGTATCGGTAGCAACTCATTTAAAAATACCTGTTGCCGATGGTGGAATTCGGGCAGGGTTTCCCTCGCCGGCGCAGGATTTCCTCGATTTGTCAATCGACCTGAATAAAGAGTTTGTGCGCAATCCTACGGCAACTTTTTTTGGAAGGGTTAAAGGCGAGTCGATGCGCGATGCGGGGATCTCCGACGGCGATTTGGTCATAGTTGATAAAAGCCTGTCCCCGCGCGACGGAAAAATTGCAGTATGTTATCTCGACGGCGAATTCACTATGAAGCGTATAAAAACCGAAAAAGATTGTTGCTGGCTGTTGCCGGCCAACGATGAGTTTAAACCAATAAAAGTAACGCCCGATAACGACTTTGTGATATGGGGAATAGTAGCTCACGTAATAAAAAGCTTTTAGTACAATAAATCCTAAGTTATATTTAAATGTTAAGGATAAGTATGAAATCTGAAAACGGTAAACAATGTATGCATTAGTCGATTGCAATAACTTTTATGCCTCGTGCGAGCGGGTGTTCAATCCCGGACTTAACGGAAAACCGGTAGTGGTGCTTTCGAATAACGATGGCTGTGTAATTGCCCGCAGCAACGAAGCAAAAGCATTGGGCGTACCTATGGGCGCTCCCGCGTTCAAGTACAATAAGCTTTTTGAAGCGCATGGAGTAGCAGTGTTTTCGTCGAATTATGCATTGTATGGCGACATGAGCAATCGTGTAATGACCATTTTGAGCGAAATGTCGCCCGAAATTGAAATTTACAGCATCGACGAAGCTTTTTTGCGCTACAGTAATTGTAGCTATCTTGATTTGCCGCGACATGGTCAAGCTATGCAGCAACGTGTGTTTAAATCAACCGGAGTGCCTATTAGTGTGGGTTTTGCACCTACTAAAGCGCTGGCTAAAGTAGCCAACCGTATTGCAAAAAAATTCCCCATACGTACTCAAAATGTATATGTGATTGATAGTCAATATAAACGCGAAAAAGCACTGAAATGGCTCGCAATTGACGATGTATGGGGTATTGGGCGCCGCTATGCACAAAAACTGAAGTATTACGGTGTAAACACGGCTTTTGATTTTATTCAGAAACCCGATGCATGGGTGAAAAAGAACTTCTCGGTAGTGGGCTTGCGCTTGAAGCATGAACTCGAGGGGAAAGTAACACTGGGTATTGATGAGGAAAAAGCAAAAAAACATATTGCTACTACACGCTCGTTTGAAAAAATGTATACCGAATTCGATCAGCTTAAAGAGCGTGTGGTCACTTTTGCCGTTACCTGTGCCGAAAAACTGCGTAAGCAAAAAAGCTGCTGCAATGCAGTAATGGTTTTTATTCACACCAACGGCTTTAACCCCGATATGCCACAGTATAGCCGCAATGTTGTAGTCAAATTGCCCTATGCCACAAGTTCGGGTATTGAGCTGGCACGTTTTGCTGTGCAGGGGCTTAGTTGCATTTTCAAAGAGGGTTTTCATTATAAAAAAGCCGGAGTAATAGTGATGGATTTAATTCCGGAAAACGAACGGCAAATGACTCTCTTTGAAAAACCTAATTTAAAACATGTGCAGCTGATGAAAACTATGGATGCGCTTAATGCGCAATTGGGACAGCAAAAAATAAAACTTGCCGGACAGGATTTGGGACGCACATGGAAAATGCGACAGGAAAAGCTTTCGGCACGTTATACCACACGAATTAACGAAATAATTACGATATATAGTGAATGACAAACATTTCAAAAAATCATTGTAAATTGCAAGCCATGTGTTTTTTTAGCCAACAAACAAAAGATGCAACAAAGGTTGAAAAGCGGTTTAATGCCGTGGTAAACGACCTGTTGAACTTTCAAACGGGAGCATTCAATGGTTTTGAGCATCCTCGTACACCAGTGATTACAAACGATAGTAGCGATGTTGTTCAGCACTTGCAGTGGGGCTTGATTCCGCATTGGGCTAAAGACGATAGCATTAAGAAATATACACTCAATGCCAAAATCGAAACATTGAATGAAAAACCTTCATTTCGGAATTCCATAAATCAACGCTGCCTGGTTATTGCCGATGGCTTTTTCGAGTGGCAATGGCTCGATTCCAAAGGACGGCGCAAGCAAAAATATCTGCTTACCCTGCCCGATGAACAATTGTATGCCTATGCCGGAATCTGGTCTGAGTGGGTGAGTGTACTCACCGGCGAAATTGTAAAAACCTATAGCATAGTAACAACAGAGGCTACAGGTATTATGCGCGAAATTCACAATACGAAAAAACGGATGCCCGTAATCCTCACACCCGAAAACGAACAACTATGGCTACAAAATGCGCCAATTGCTCAATTTGCAAAGGTTCATATAGAATTATGTGCAACAAAAATCTAAACAGGAAGCTATGATTCACTTACAGCAAAACATAAAATACCTGCGAAAACACAAAGGCCTCACGCAAGGCGAACTGGCCGAGAAACTCGGGATTAAGCGCTCGCTTATTGGTGCTTACGAAGAGGGGCGGGCTGTGCCTAAATTGTTGGTTATTCAACAAATGTCGTTGCTCTTCGGACTGAGTATCGACAGGTTTCTTACTGTTGATTTGTCCAGCGAAAAACTGTTGCCCGGAACCGATTTGCGGGTACTTTCTACAGTGGTCGATGCAAACAACAACGAGCGCATAAGCATTGTGCCGGTAAAGGCCTCGGCGGGCTACCTTAACGGGCTGGCCGACCCCGAGTATGTAGCCGAGCTTCCCCATTTTGCTCTGCCGGTTTCGGAACTTTCGCAGGGCCTTACATACAGGGTGTTTCAAATTAAAGGCGACAGCATGTTGCCGGTGCCTTCGGGGGCTTATGTGTTTTGCAGTTTTGTGGAATCGTTTAGTGGTGTTCGTAATGGCAAACCCTATGTTGTAATTACTGCCGACGAGGGTATTGTGTACAAGCGCGTGTACAATCATGTGGATAATGATGGTACATTACTGCTTAAATCGGATAACCAGGAGTATGAACCTTACAGTGTTACTTCAAGTACCGTACTCGAAATGTGGCAGGCTATCGGCTTTCTTACTTTTGAGCTGCCTGAGCCCAACCGGGTCGATGTGGAAATACTTTCTACTATGGTTTTTAAAATGCAGGAGCAAATCAGAGAATTGAAAGAAGATAAGCTCTAATTTGCTCTAATTTCAAGTTTGCAATCAGAAAAGAAGATATTTATATCTTAAAATCAATATTTTTATATACATTTATACTATAAATCAAATAGGATATATAGTATGAAAGTAAAACAATTGATTAAACTTTATCTGCTTGCTGCATTCTTTATGATGGTGCAGCCTGTGTTGCTAACCGCACAAAACCTCTATGTTATTAATGATTCTAAAAGTTCAATTAGCGTATCGGGCACTTCAACAATGCACGATTGGACTATGAGTCTTGATAATTTTGAGTGCAATGTAGACGCTGTGATTTCAGATGATTACAAACTGATTATTCACTCTATTTCATTCAAAGGAGAATCAGAGTCTTTGTCGAGTGATAATTCGTTAATGACAAGCAAGGCACACGATGCTCTCAAAGTTAAGCGACACTCGAGCATCAATTATCGGTTTTCTTCTTTGAACGAAATTGCGATTCAGGGTGGAACAGTAGAAGGCAAGGTGAATGGCAATATAAGCATTGCCGGAGTTGAAAAAGATATGGTGTTGCCTTTTAGTGGTGAAATTGATACGGATTATGGAGTTAGTTTAAGCGGTGTTTTTAATCTAAAAATGTCAGACTTTAGTATTAAACCCCCCACTGCGTTATTGGGAGCAATTAGAACAGGTGATGAAGTAAAAGTAGAATATACACTTTATTTTGATGGAGATAATTTTTAAATAGCGAATTGATATGAAAAACGAAATGTATAAAATAATAGTTTTGGTAATTTTATTTGTGGGTTCAATTGAATCACATGCTCAGTTTGAGAAGGATAAAATTGATAGTGAGAGTTTCTCAGGTTTGGATATAAAACTCGGGGCTGATTTTGCTCTCCAGTTACAGGGAATTGAACATGAAGCAAATGTGGAGCTTGTTGATTTGAAGAAGAACTTCAATCTACCAACAGCAAATTTGCATATTACAGCAAACCTTGCTCCCGGAATGCAATTGCATATTAACAATTATATGTCGTCGAGGCATCATAACGATGCCTGGGTTGAAGGCGGTTATCTGACCATTGATAAAATGGTTTTTTTACCAATAACCGATGTTTTCATGGACTACCTTACAATTAAAGCAGGTGTGTTCAACCCAAACTATGGCGATGCACATTTTTACCGTAGCAACAATGCGGCTGTTATTAATAATCCATTCGTAGGAAACTTTATAATGGACAACTTCACCAATAATCCGGGAATGGAGATAATGTTCAGGCATCAAGGTGTGCTGGCAATGATTGGGACAAATAATGGGCGTATGAACTATGGACGAGGAAACGATTTGATTGACGATTTGGTTTTCAACTGGAAACTTGGTTATGACAGCTATTTACTCGATGATTTACGCGTACGAGCGACTTTTTCAGGTTATCATGTTGACGACGGACATAGTGGTTCAACATTATGGGATGGTGACAGAGCCGGAGCTCGTTACTATACCGTAATGCAGCCTGCCGATGTAACGGCCGATAATTTTCGCTCAGGTCGATGGAGCCCAAGTAGTGGTCAGTCGCAAATGAATTCTTACATGTTTAATTTATTTGTTCAGTTTTATGGCCTTGAATTATTTGGTATTTATGAGGATATGCGCGGAGTGCGTAACGGTAACGATCAGCATTTTAACCAAACTGCAATTCAGGCATTGTACCGAATAGGTGACTTTTATGTTGGCACTCGTTTTAATAATGTTGACAACAATAATGGTTCTTCAGTTACCCGCATGAATTTTGGCGGCGGATGGTTTATGACAAATAATGTACTTGTGAAACTCGATTACGTCGATCAGAAATATGAAGGGCCGGCTCATGGAAGTATCGATGGAGGTAAATTTAATGGATTGGTATTTGAGGCCGCTATTTCATTTTAAGAAAGAATAATTCATTCATAACATTCATTAACATTGCATTTTTTAGAGAAATCATTGTAGTAGCATATTTTGTTACTTTACAATGATTTCTTTTTTAATATATTTGTTTGTACTATTTTATCTATATTTGAGAATAAAAATATTATATCTTGAAATTTAGCACGAAAACCCGTTACGGAATCAGAACGATGCTTGAAATTGCATCGGACGAAACAGGCAATGGCATTTTACAGAAAGACATTGCAGAACGTCAGGAATTGTCGATAAAATATCTCGATCATATTATATCTGCACTCAAAGCAGTGGGTTTAATCAATAACGTAAAAGGCAAGAAAAGCGGGTATCAGTTATCTCGAAAACCTGCCGAAATTTCAATTCTTGATATTCACAATGCTTTTGAAAACGGTATTTGTGTAATTGACTGTATGTCGTTGAATAACAATTGTAATAGAAGTCACAAGTGTAAGTCGCAACACTTCTGGCGAGGACTGAACAACATAGTGTACGACTACTTCAAGAATACTTCATTGGCCGATATCATGGCAAGTGAACCCGACAATTTTTAATTTTAGTACTTCTTTTTGTCCATACTGATAATTCACTATTTTTGTGCTTCAAAATATAAATATGGGCAGGCGAAAGCAAAATCAAAAGATTATATACGAACAGGTGCTTATTACCGATGTTGGAGCTGAAGGCAAAGCAATAGCCAAGGTTGATGATGTGGTGGTTTTTGTACCACATGCCATTCCAGGCGATGTGGTCGATATTCAGCTAACCCGTAAACGAAAACGTTTCAGAGAAGGGCGTGTAGTAAAATATCACACTTATTCTACTGAGAGGGTAGAAGCATTTTGTGAGCATTTTGGTGTGTGCGGTGGCTGTAAGTGGCAAAACCTGCCTTACGAAAAGCAGTTGTTTTACAAGCAGAAACAAGTTGCCGATCAACTAAAACGTATCGGAAAAGTGGATCTTCCGGAGCTTGATCCCATACGGGGTTCAGTAAACACTACATTTTACAGGAACAAGCTCGAATTTACCTTCTCGAACAAACGGTGGTTAAGCGAACTTGAAGTTGCCAGCAATGAAGAAATTGTGGACAATAATGCTCTGGGGTTTCATGTGCCGGGCTTGTTCGATAAAGTAGTGAATGTAAACAAGTGTTGGCTGCAGCCCGAACCCTCAAATCAAATTCGTAATGCCATTAAAGAATACGCCGAAATTAACAATCTAGAGTTTTTCGATATTAAGCAACAAAATGGCTTTTTACGTAATGTGATTATTCGCAACTCGTCGAATGGTGAGCTTATGGTGATTGTTTCGTTTTATAGCGAAGATAAAACGAAGCGAGAGGATTTGTTGAATATGCTTGCACATAAATTTCCTCAAATTACCTCACTCATGTATGTAATCAATCAAAAAGGTAACGATACAATTCTTGATCAGGAAATACATGTTTTTAAAGGCAAGGATCATATTTTTGAAGAAATGGAAGGCTTGAGGTTTAAAATCGGGCCAAAATCGTTTTATCAAACCAACTCGCAACAGGCTTACGAGTTATATAAAGTAGCCCGCGAGTTTGCGGCTTTAAGCACCAACGATATTGTTTACGACCTATATACCGGAACCGGTACCATTGCTAACTTTGTAGCTCGAAATGCGAAAAAGGTTATTGGTGTTGAATATGTTCCGGAGGCAATCGAAGATGCCGGGTTGAATTCGGCATTAAACGAAATTACAAATACCGCTTTCTTTGCAGGTGATATGAAAAAGGTGTTGACCGACGAATTTATTGCTGAACACGGAAAACCCAATGTAATTATTACCGATCCGCCCAGAGCCGGTATGGACAACAAAGTGATTGAAACTATACTGAATGCTTCGCCCGAACGTATTGTTTATGTGAGCTGTAATCCTGCAACACAAGCCCGCGATGTGGATCTTCTCAGTTCAATGTACAAAGTTACAAGAGTACAACCTGTCGATATGTTTCCCCACACTCACCATGTTGAAAACATTGTGCTTTTAGAGAAAAATCAGAATTGAAAACTTTAATTGATTCAGCTACGCAAAAGTGAGGGTAAATATTCAATGGCACGTTCAATCAGAATTTTTCTGTCGGGAGCTGTGCCGGGTATGGCCTGCTTAAGCCTTGCTGTCATTTCGTTGCATGAGATTTCTGAAATGTGTCCTTCGGTATGCTCAATAACAGTAAATGCTTCAAAAGCGGTCATGTAATCTCCGCTTATCAGTATGTCAACAAAGGTGCTTAGGTTATTGCTGTAATCGAGACCGTTTTCCCAGCATATTCTCACAAGCGTTTCGCGATGTGCCAAATATTTACTGTTTTCTAAAGCCTCAACAATAAAAGGTACTGCATTGCTGTGTTTTACTTCTGAAAGAATAATTGAGATTTGTTCCGAAACTAATTCAGAAGGTGAATTGTGCAGTAAATCAATCATTAATGTGATGTAGCCACTGTTGCCGGTTTCCTTAATTTCAGATAAAGCACTAAGTATTTCCTGTTCGTTGGTGGAATATAGTTTTCTTATAATATTGTCGTTTAGTTTTTTGTTGCTCATCATTTTTATGTTTTAAAATGCAAAGGTAATTAATGCTTTTTAAACAAAAGCATTCTCTAACTGTTCGTTTTTGGTTGTAACTAATTGTTTTGAATTTTGAATTTTGCAATTCAGCCGATTAAGTTTGTTTTTATAGTATATAACTAAGCACTACCTTTGCCAAAAATTAACACGAAGCATGGAAAAAAACATTTATGACTTAGGAAATGAAAAAGTGGGTTTACTCATCAAAAAGTACTACTGGCCTGCGTTCATAAGTGTTTTTGTAAGCTCGTTATACAATATTGTAGACAGAATATTTATCGGACAAGGAGTGGGTTCCGCAGCTTTGGCTGCTTTAAGTATAGTTTTTCCCATTATGCTGATTATGATGGCTTTTGGGATGCTGTTTGGAGTGGGTACCGGCGTTCAGGTTTCCATAAGTCTGGGTGAGAATAACCGTGTAAAGGCAGAAAAAACTCTTGGCAATGGATTCTCATTGATGATATTGGTTTCAATTTTTGTGACCATACTTATTTATATTATCAAAGATTCTTTACTTGAAATGTTTGGAGCTACCGACGAAACAATTGGTTTTGCTCAAGATTATCTGATGATTATACTTCCGGCTGTTATTTTTCAGGTGGTAGGGTTTTCACTGAACAACGTAATTCGATCCGAAGGTAATGCAAAGGTGGCAATGTACTCGATGCTTATTAGTGCCGGGGCAAACATAATACTCGACCCAATATTCATTTTCGGTTTTGGAATGGGAGTGAAAGGTGCTGCATGGGCTACTGTAATTTCAATGGTGCTAATGACTGTTTGGGTGTTAGTGCATTTTTTGAAACGACGCTCGGTGGTTTTTTTGCATTTCAAATATATGCGACTCGAATATTCAATAGTTAAAGATATTATTGCGATAGGAATGGCTCCTTTTTCAATGCAAATTGCAGCCAGTGTTGTACACGCATTGCTGAATATTCAACTTGTAAAATTTGGAAACGATGTGGCCGTTGCTGCAAATGGTGTGGTAATGAGCGTAATGTCGATGATTTTCATGTGTATTGTGGCTGTGAATATGGCTATTCAGCCTATTATAGGTTATAATTTTGGAGCACGCAATTTTGAGAGAGTAAAGGCAACCTTGTTTAAGGGTATAAAATATGCTTCAATTATTGCCGTGGGCGGATTTATAATAGTCGAACTGTTCCCCGGAACGATTGTAAAAATGTTTAATCATGAAGATCGAGAGCTTTATGAGATAGGCGTGCGGGGCATACGTATTGGTTTGGCAATGACTTCGCTGGTAGGTTTTCAGGTAGTGGTGGGGAATTATTTTCAATCAACAGGTAAAGCCGGGCTGGCAATTTTGATTTCTTTATTGCGTCAGGTAATTGTGCTAACTCCTCTTATACTTATTCTTCCCGAAGTAATGGGGCTCGACGGGGTATGGTTGTCGTTACCAATTTCAGGCTTTGTTTCCTCCTTAGTTGTGGCTTACTTTTTCCGCAAAGAAGTGCTTCGCCTGAACGAGTTGATTGGCAGCCGCGACAAATTACTATAATCTTAGTTTCTCATTTAAGTGTTGGCCTGTGTACGATTTAGCATTCTGAGCTACAACTTCGGGTGTGCCTTGGGCTACAATCAATCCACCTTTGTCTCCGCCTTCGGGACCAAGATCGATAACATGATCGGCAGTTTTAATTACTTCCATGTTATGTTCTACAATAAGTATGGAGTGATTACGATCGAGTAAGGCCTCAAACGATTTAAGTAAGGTTTTTATATCGTGAAAATGAAGACCGGTTGTAGGTTCATCAAAAATGAACAGCGTGTGTTCAATGTTTTCTTTTGCAAGAAACGAAGCAAGTTTCACCCTTTGGCTTTCTCCGCCCGAAAGCGTACT
>SKHV01000478.1 GCA_007116765.1 Prolixibacteraceae bacterium
GAACATACTTACAGCGAAATGCTTACCGACCTTGCCTGGCTTTTTCACGAAGCCGGCATTGAACAAGCACATATTGTGGGGCACAGCATGGGTGGAAAAGTAGCCATAGCCTTTGCTGCCGATTATCCCGAAAAAGTGCTTTCGTTAACGGTAGTGGATATTGCACCGGTGAACTATCTTGAAAAACCGGCTTCGGCTTTACAATACGATTTTCATAAAAACCTGCTCAACACTCTGCTAAAGCTCGACATTACAGCGTACAAAACCAGAAAAGAGGTTGACCGGGCTCTGAAAGACGATATTAAGGAAGCAATGGTGAGGCAGTTCGTAATAAAAAACCTGCACCGAAATAAAAACAGCTTTGAATGGAAAATTAATCTCAAGGCTTTACGCTCCAATCTCGACGAAATAATTGGAGGTGTCGATGCTGCTGAATTCGACGACAGAATACCTATTTTGCAATACCCTGTTCTTTTTATCAAAGGCGGACTTTCGGGCTACATTCGCGAAAGCGAAACCGATGCAATAAAAAGAATGTACCCCGAATCTGAATTTGCAACAATCGACGGAGCTTCGCACCTTGTACATGCCGAAAAACCCGATGAATTTTTAGAAGTGCTTAAAAACCACCTAAGCAAAATTCACTGAACCACTAAATAATTTCGTTGTAACATTTAAATTGGCGTGCAAACTTTTCGGATATGTAGTTCGATTTTGACTGACAAACTTCGGATGAAAAACGTTTAGCCAATTGAATTATCGATTTCCACTCTTTTTCATCCATTAAGGCTAATTTTGATATTCCAACCCTGTTTTGCACAAAACCATATACCAACCCGGCAGTGAAATTGTCGCCGGCACCAATAGTACTTACAGTTTTTACCGGTTTTACATCAATTTTAATAGAAACATTTCGGGTACGCACCTGTATTGGTTCACTTCCCGAGGTAATCACCAATGCTTCAACACCATACTTTTTAATTATATCGAAAATAAAATCAGCATCACAACTATCGTACATTCGCTTAAAATCGTTCGACGAACCTTTGAGCACTTTGGTCAAATATAGGTTTTCTTCGAATTTTCGTCTTACTTCAATCAGTTCAAGCGGGCCAAACTCCCTGATATTGGGGTCGTATATCGTAATGTTTTGGTTATCGTGTGCATGATTCAAAAACAGCAATAGGCTGTTTCGGCCTTCGTCGCGCACGGCATTGGTAGAGCCAAAGGTTACAATATCGCCAAAACCAAGTTGAGGGAAGGAAAGTGCAGGAGCCTTTGCCGCCTTATAAAATTGATAAAAGGCGTTGTTTTCGTCGTCGAGAAAGGCTAGTGCCAATCTCGAATTTCCATCGAAACGATTGATGTATTTACACGATATTCCATTATCCTTAAGAAACTTCAATGAAAGATCGCCAATCTTATCGTCGCCCATACGCGAAATAAAATATACCGGAAAACCCAGTCGCCCCAATGTAACTGAAGTATTTAATGCACTACCACCAACCACTGCATTTAAAGGTTGTCCGTTACGAAAAATAATGTCGTATGTAGTTTCCCCTACAGTATAAATTTTAGCCATTGTATCGCTTATATTTTTTATTCAACATTAACATATATTGTAAATACTCTTTTTTCAATTGCTTTTTCGAATACCTCCATGTCCAGTTACCACTGGCAACTCCGGGCACATTCATTCTTGCTTCTGTACCCAACTGCAATATATCCTGCATGGGAATAACAGCAGTATTGGCTGTTGAAGCCCATGCTTTTTCAATAATACTTTTTATTATGGTACTACGCTTAAAATCGGTGTAATTTCTCACCATTTTTTTTTCTCCCTTACTCAAACTTGCCCACCATCCTTTTAATGTATCGTTATCGTGTGTGCCGGTGTACACTATATTGTTACGCGTATAATTATGCGGCAAATGATCATTGCTTGCATCCGACGAAAAAGCAAATTGAAGCACTTTCATTCCGGGCAAATTAAATGAGTCGCGCAGGTGTTCCACTTCGGGGGTAATTATCCCCAAATCTTCGGCTACAATAGGTAAATTATCGCGATGTTTTTTTATTTCTGAAAGTAACTCGTATCCTTTTGCTGGCATCCATTGCCCGTTTTTTGCGGTGGAAGCGTCAGCCTCAACTGCCCAAAACGATTCCAGCCCTCTGAAATGGTCAATGCGTACATAATTGTACAGGTGAAAATTAAAATGCAAACGCGCTATCCACCACTGATATTTATTTTCCGAAATTTTGTCCCAATTGTATAGCGGATTTCCCCAAAGCTGGCCATCATCACTAAAATAATCAGGCGGCACTCCTCCTATCAAGCTTGGATTACCTTTCTCGTTCAGTAAAAACAATGACTGGTTACCCCACACATCTGAACTGTCGTGAGAAACGTACAATGGTAAATCGCCAAAAATCTGTACTCCTTTTTGGTTGGCATATTCCTTCAACCTGAACCATTGCCTGAAAAACATAAACTGCACAAATTTCTCGAAGCGAATTTCATCGGAATGCTTTTGACTGTACCATTCAACAGCACTGGGTTTACGCGTACGCAACTCTTCAGGCCACTCGGGCCAGGGCTTAGCATCGAAATGATTTTTGCATACATGATATAAGGCATAGTCGTTCATCCACCAGCTATGCTCTTCAGTAAAGTATTCAAACTCTGCCTTAAAATTATTATCGGCAGAAAGATTAAAGTTATTCCATGCTTTTTTCAACAATGAATATTTCCAGGAGCCTGCTTTTTCGTATTCGACCGCCTTAGCGTGAAATACAGGAATTGCATCAAAATCGGATTCAAACAAAAGATCCCACTTTAAAAGCTCATCGGGAGCGATAAATGACATTTCGCCTGCAAAGGCCGAATAAGCCTGATAGGGAGAATTGCCGGGACCAATTGGGCCTAAAGGCAAAATTTGCCAATATGTAAATCCGTTTTCAGCAAGTAAATCCACAAAGCGGTATGCTTCCTTTCCCAAATCGCCTATTCCATAAGCGGCAGGTAATGAACTCAAATGGAGTAATATGCCACTGTTTCGGTTAAAATTCATATATCTGAATAAAAATGAAGAACAATAATAACGGAATTGATTGAAAAAAAGAATGATTTTTAGTTTCAATGTCACTTTTTTAAAAATCACAGAAAAA
>SKHV01000106.1 GCA_007116765.1 Prolixibacteraceae bacterium
GTTCATTCCAAAAAAAACTTGTTCAGCAATCCTGTTCTTTTCTGCATAAATTGAAACATGCTGCTTTGCAGAACCTCCATTAATTTTTTCAGTGTGACAAAAGTAACACAAAAAAATAAATGACTATAGTAAATTTGCAATGTGAAACATATCAACAAAGTAATTGTTTCACTTTTATGAAGAATAGTAAATTTAAAAATATAAGATTATGTTAGAACATTTAACCATTGAGACATTTAAAGACAAAGTATTTAATTTTGAAGCAAATAAAGAGTGGAAATTTGAGGGTGATGCACCCTGTGTAATCGACTTTTATGCTGATTGGTGTGGCCCATGTAAAATGGTTGCTCCTGTTTTGGAAGAGCTTCAAGGCGAATACGGTTCAAAGCTGAATATTTACAAAGTAGATACCGAAGCACAGGGTGAACTTGCCGCAATGTTTGGCATTCAAAGTATCCCTTCGATATTATTTGTGCCCAAAGACGGTAAGCCACAAATGGCTCAGGGTGCACTACCTAAAGAAACATTTGAGCAGGCATTCAAGGAAGTATTGGGTGTAACGAAAGAATAAATTTCGCACACATACACACACTTAAAAAGATTAAGGGGGGCAAAAATTTGCCTCCTTTTTTTATAGTGTTTCCAGAACTTTCTCGAGCCGAATGCCTCGTGAACCTTTTAGTAAAACAAACTTTCCAGTCCAGAATACAGGCTCAACATTTTCTATAAATTCATCAATTGTATTGAACTTCCTGAAAGCTTTATTATCTTCAGTTTCTTTAAAGCAAGTTCCAATTAAAAACACATTATCGGCTTTCATTTGAAGCAATTTGTCAACAATCTGCTGATGCTCCTTCTCAGAATCATCCCCCATTTCGAGCATATCGCCTAAAACATATACTTTGTTACTCTGCATAATTCCCGCAAAATTATCAATAGAAGCCTGCATGCTTGTAGGGTTTGCATTATAGCAATCAACTATAAACGTAGCTCCTCCTTTTTGGCTTACTTGCGAGCGATTATTTTCGGGCACATAACTTTCAATTCCTTGCTGAATTTGCAAGGGGTCAATATTTAAATGAGTCCCAATGCGGGCAGCTGCTAAAATATTTTCGAGATTATATGCTCCGGTAAGTTTCGTTTTAAAATAAAGCCATCCCTTAGGAAAAAGCACTTTAGCAGTTATATAAATATTGTTCCCGGCCAAACTTCCTTTTAGCTCTGCGGTATCATTATTTACACCGTAGGTGAATTTTAAGTTATTACCTGCTGACATTTCAAGTAAATGACTATTGTCAGCATTTATAAAAATTGCCTTTCCATAATTGGCTATAAATCGGTAAAGTTCACCTTTAGCTTTTTTTACTCCTTCAAAGGAGCCAAACCCTTCGAGGTGAGCTTTTCCTACATTAGTAATTATACCATAATCAGGCTCAGCTATGTTACACAAAAATTCAATTTCGCCAACATGGTTAGCACCCATTTCTATTACAGCTATATCGTGCTCACTATTAATCTGGAGCAGAGTGAGTGGCACGCCAATATGGTTGTTTAAATTACCCTCTGTCGATAACACATTAAATTTTTGCCTTAACACTGAGGTAATTAGTTCTTTTGTTGTGGTTTTTCCATTGGTGCCTGTTATGGCCAAAATGGGAATATTGAACTGCCTCCGATGGTGGTTTGCAAGCTTCTGGAGCGCTTCAAGTACATTTGGGACTAAAATGAGCTTATCACTTTTAAGTGCAATCTCTTCCTGATCCACTATTGCATAATGTGCGCCATTTTCGACAGATGAAATAGCATAACTATTTCCATCGAAACGCTCACCTTTCAGGGCGAAATACAAACCTCCATTTTCCGACATCCGACTGTCGGTAAACACTCGCCCATATTCTAAAAACAGGCTGTATATTTTAGCAATGGTATTGTCCATAAGGCGAAAATAAAAAATCCTGCTCATTAAATAAGCAGGATTTAAATCTATATTGAATCCTTTATTCTCATTAACGTCTGGCCGATGGAGTTACCGACGGAGGCCCTAGGCGGGTCATTGCACACCTGAAACCAATATCGTCTCTTGATTCGCTTTCGTCGAGATAGCGGCGTGAACCTGGGTTAAGCCAGTAAGCACGGTCTCGCCATGAGCCACCTTTATATACGCGAACTCTGTCAGATATAGCAGAATTAATCACTCCGTCTTCATCAGATTGTATATACATAAACTGAGTCGTTTCAGATTCATCAGCTCCTGTTTCGGGCTGATTGGCTCTCCAGTCA
Source organism: Prolixibacteraceae bacterium (assembly GCA_007116765.1). GTDB lineage: Bacteria > Bacteroidota > Bacteroidia > Bacteroidales > Prolixibacteraceae > Roseimarinus. The sequence continues at coordinate 2,281 of SKHV01000106.1, forward strand.
CGACCTTCGATTTGTACCGAGCGGAAATCTCCGTCGGAGTAGTTCCTATAATCGGCAATTGTATCTGATATGGCTCTACCAAATTCATCAAATAACATATTTCCTTCACCATCTCTGAGGTATTCTGTAATTACATTACCTCGGTATGGCTGGAATTCTTCAATATCGGTTGGAGAAAGTGGGCGATATACGTCGGCAACCCATTCGTTTACGTTACCGGCCATATTGTACAAACCGTAGTCGTTTGCCTGATAAGAAAAAACATCGGCAGTAATATCGGCACCATCGTTCAAGGCACCGGCCATACCCATTAAGTCTCCTCTTCCACGGGTAAAGTTAGCTTTCATTTGCCCTTTGCCTGATCCTTGCTCTTGACGCAAATATGATCCTGACCAAGGATACATTCTACGTTCGGTAAGCAATTCACCGTCGGCTTCACCTATCAGACCTAATGCGGCATACTCCCACTCGGCTTCGGTTGGAAGCCTATAGTTAGGTAAAAGCAATCCGTTTTCCCAGCGAATTCTTTCATCGCGGTCGCCCGGAACACCTTGATAATGCCCTGCTAAATATCCCTCGGTCGTAAATACATTTTCATTCTGTTGTTCGGCATCGAAAGTTAAATAACCGTTCTGAATCAACAAGTACTCATTAACCCTGTCGGTTCTCCACTTGCAATATTCACTTGCTTGTATCCAACTAACGCCAACAACCGGATAGTTGCTGTACGACGGATGTCTGAGATAATTACTCACAAAGGGTTCATTATATGCCAATTCACTTCGCCATACCAATGTATCGGGAGTAGCATTTTCTAAGATTTCAGGGCTATTTGGATAAGTTGTTCGCAACCATGCTAAATACTGACGATAATCGAAGTTTGTTACTTCTGTTTCGTCCATATAAAAAGAAGCCACGGTAACCCTGCGGGGTTTGTTGTCCCAATCGCGCATTACATCTTCGTCGATACGTCCCATGGTAAAAGTACCACCTTGAACAAAAACCAAACCTGGTCCGGTTTGTTGCTCAATATACTGAGGATCTGTAAATCCAAATACTTCCATGTCGCTCATTAGCCAACCGGTAGTTCTTGAGGCCTGCCCCGATCCGCGCCTTTGTTCTGAGGAGCTTCCATTTTGTGTATTTCTACATCCTACCAGACTAATTACAGCTATAACAAGTAAAAATGATAATTGTCTCATTTTCTAATTTATTTCTCGTTTTGCAACAAATATAACTAAAATGATTAATACTTATTGCATTGTGTTGAATACTTTAACAATGTAAAAATGGTTAAATATTTTAATTATGCAATAAAAAAAGCGGAACATCTTTAGTTTTCATATTGTTGTTTGAAAACGTCAAAACTTTACACTTATTTTGCACCACTAAAAAATTAAACTTCCAATACTATTATTAATCATTTTGCGTTCAAAAGTAGTAACAGTTTTTTAACACATGAAATATCTCTTTACATTTTTTATAATTTTTCTGATAAGCTTTACATTGAATGCGGACAATCCCCACTCAAACGAGTCGGTTCTTGCTTCGGGTGAATGGTTTAAAGTTGCTTCTGAAAAACAAGGCATTCATAAAATCACATATTCTCAACTAAGAAATTGGGGTATTGAACCTCAGAATGTAGCAATATACAGCAACGGTGGTTATATGCTGCCGGTGATGAATAACGAATACTGCCCCGATGACTTGACTAAAATTCCCGTTTTACATTCGAAAGACCACAATGGTTCCGATGCGATATACTTCTATTCTACCGGATCTACCGAATGGAAATATAATACTTCCTCGCGAGTATTTGAACACACCGAGCATCTGTTCGATAATAAAACCTATTTCTTTATAACTTCGGATCATAGTAAATCCACAACCCCTACTGAAGCACCAAATTCACCTGAAAGTGCATCTGCCACTTTCAATTTTTACGACGACTATCAGGTTTATCAACAAAAAAACATCAACTTACTAAACTCAGGAAACATTTGGTACAGCGAACGTTTAATGCCTAATGCCACTAAAACTCATGTTTTCAACTTTCCTAAGGCACAACCCAACTCTAACGGAATCATAGTAATTTCAGGCACCGCAGCCTCATCGGCTGCTTCTAGATTAAATGTTAAAATAAACAATAACAGTGCAGGTAGTTTAGAATTTATTTCTCGCTCACGTACAACTGCTGTCCCTGTCAAAGGCATTTGGAATTTCAACAGTGCTTCCGATTTAAAAATCGACCTCAACTACAACATTGATGCGCCTAACGGGGAGTGCTGGATTGAGCACATTACTATTAATCTTAAATCAAAACTTATTTTCGACGGTTCTCAGCTTGCTTTTAGAAACGCCGGCGCATTAAACCACCCCAGTATAGCCTATTCAATTAATTCAAGCTCTTCAAATGCTGTAATTTGGGACATAAGCAAACCGCTAGCGCCTCAAAATGTTCAGTTTACTAAAGCAGGGACTCAAATCACCTTTTCTGATATAAACGATAATGAGCTAAAAGAATATGTCATTTTCAATCCCGAAAGCTCAAAAATACCACAACCCCAATATATTGGCAAAGTAAAAAATCAAAATATTCAAGGACTGCCCGAATTCAACATGATAATTGTTACACACCCTGATTTTATTGAACCCTCAGAAACACTGGCCGAATTTCACAGACAAAACGATAAGCTGAAAGTTCTTGTGTTAGAAACAACTAAAATCTACAATGAATTTTCTTCGGGAATACCCGATGCAGCAGCTATAAGAAACATGGCCAGAATGTTTTACGAGCGAGGAAAAAAATCCGGGACTCCACTCAGGTATTTACTTCTTATGGGTTCGGGCTCGTACAATAATCACTTGCACAATGGCACTGTAAACAATCATATTCCAACTTATCAGTCCGGCACAATTGGTTCAGGAGTCACACATAATTTTATGTCCGACGATTTTTTTGCTATACTGGGAGAAAACGAAGGGGCACTGATTGGCGATCTTTCGCTTGGGATTGGGCGCATACCGGCAACTACAGTTCAGGAAGCCCAAATAGTAGTAGAAAAAAATATAAGTTATTTATCGCCCGAGACACATGGCGAGTGGAAAAACAGGATAACCTTTTTAGCCGACGACGGAGACAACAACCGACACATGATTGATTCTGAGAGAATTATATCTGCAATAAATGATAGCTTCCCGGGCTTCATTTTCAATAAAATATATTTCGATGCTTATCCCTTATTACGCACTTCGGGAGCTGATTTATACCCCGATGTGAACAATGCTATTGCTCGCAGCATTGAGGAAGGCACTCTCCTGTTCAACTACATAGGTCATGCAAATTCATCTGCAGTAGCCGATGAACGTGTACTGATGATAAGCGATGTATTATCATGGAGCAATCAAAATAGACTTCCGGTATTTGTCACGGCTACCTGTAAATTCAGTCCTTTCGACGACGACAAAAAGAGCATAGGTGAAGAAATTCTCTTCAACCCTGCAGGTGGTGCAGTTGCCTTATTTTCAACCACCCGAGATGTATATCCGGGAGCAAACTTTCAACTTTCGAGGAATTTTTACCGCAACATTTTCAAAAAAGATGAAAATGGTGAAAACCTAAGGATGGGAGAAATTATGCGTCTTGCAAAAAATGCATCAAGTGGCGATCGAAATAACAACCGCAGCTTCACTTTACTTGGAAACCCGGCTTTAAAACTTGCTTTTCCCGAGCTTGTGGTAAAAACCACTACCATTAACGGTATACCTATAGGCGATACAATTACAATTGGAGCACTCGAAAAAGTTACAATTGAAGGAATAGTGACCGACGCTTTAGGGAACATTATGGAAAACTACAACGGCGACGTCATCTCACATGTGTACGATAAGGAATTAAACATACAAACACTGGGGAATCGTGGTGCATCCACGCGTTTTGAATTCCCTATACGTGACAATATAATATATAAAGGATTATCAACTGTGAGCAACGGGCGCTTTTCATTTTCTTTTGTTGTTCCCAAAGACATATTATATAATACAGGAGAAGGAAAAATATTCTATTACACAAGCAATGGCACAATTGACGGAAATGGATCAAGCGATGAGTTTTTTATTGGTGGCTCAGGAGAAAACCCAACCATTGACAACACGCCTCCTGAAATTGAAGTTTTTATGAACAACGATAAATTTCGTTCAGGAGACAAAGTATCATCAAGCGCGCTACTAATGGTGCGCTTTTACGACGAAAGCGGAATAAACACAGTAGGTACCGGTATTGGTCACGATATTGTTGCCATACTCAATGGCGACCACTCAAACCCGATAATACTCAACGACTACTATAAAACACAAGCCAACACTTATCAGCGTGGCACCGTACTATACCCCCTCAACAACCTTGAACCCGGCGAGCATGTAATATCAGTAAAAGCTTGGGATGTACACAACAATTCAAATACCAGAGAAATATCGTTTTTTGTAGAAGAAGGATTTGAAATAATTGATGTACATAACTCGCCAAACCCGGTGCGATATCATACCACCTTCAATATTAGTCATAATTTGCCCGGCGATATTTTCGACATTGAAGCGGAAATATTCAACCTCAGCGGGAAAAAAGTTGCTCATGTTCAAGAAACAGCGGGCTCATACGGTACAACCGAAACAAAAATAAGGTGGGATACTTCAAACACCCTTTCGGCAACCGGAACCGATAAAATACTGGTTTACCGAATAACCATGACTAACCGCGACGGTTTGAAAGCTTCGCGTGGTGGCAAATTAATAATGAATAATTTTTGAAAGACAATATGTGTATTTTAAATTCGTTATTCTATTTTTGAAAACATTTTCAATTCTGACATAGATTAAATCAAAATATTATGAATCGTATTCTTTTTATTGTACTTATTCTGGCTTTAGGAATTACAGAAAACGCAAAAGCCCAATCTTCAACCACCGGCGCAGGAGTGGTTAGCTCTGCTGTCCCATTTCTTTCAATTGCCCCCGACTCGCGTGGTGGTGCCATGGGCGATGCCGGTGCAGCCACAATGCCCGACATTAACTCACAGTATTGGAATCCCGCTAAGTATGCTTTCATCGAAAGCAGCACAGGTTTAGCGCTTTCTTATACACCATGGCTCAGAAATATTGTCCAGGATATGAACCTTGCCTATCTGGTAGGGTATCACAAAATTGACGAACTACAAACACTATCGGGAAGCTTACGCTATTTCGATTTAGGCTCAATGCAATTTTACGACAATCAAGGTAATCCAATGAACAGTGGGAATCCTAACGAATTCTCAATCGATGCAGCCTATGCGCTTAAACTAACCGAAACTTGGTCAGGTTCAGTAGGTTTCAGATATATCCTTTCTGATATTTATTCAGGAGTAAATGCCGTGCCCGGTGCTACAGTAACCGACCTTTCTGCGGGGAGCTCCTTTGCAGCCGATGTCGCTTTTTTCTATAACAAAACGTTTATCCGACAACGTAAAGAATCAAACATAGCATGGGGTGTTAACGTTTCAAACATAGGCTCAAAAATATCTTACGACGGTGGCGAAGTAAGTGACTTTATTCCTACAAACCTTCGCACAGGTATTGCCTACACTACCGAAATCGATCAGTTCAATAAAATGTCCTTTGCATTTGATGTAAATAAACTACTTGTACCTACTCCCGAATTTGAAATGGAAGATGGGGTGCCAGTTTATTCTGGTCACGGAAATTCATTGATTGGGCCTATCGAAGGCATTTTCAAATCGTTTTACGATGCTCCCGGCGGATTATCGGAAGAATTAAACGAAATCACATTCTCACTTGGAGCCGAGTATTGGTACAGCAACCAATTTGCCTTGCGTGCAGGTTATTTTCACGAACATGCCGACAAAGGGAATCGTAAATTCCTCACCTTTGGTGCCGGATTGAAAATGAACGTGTTTGCAATCGACTTTTCGTATATTGTAACCCCTGGACTCAGCTCAACTAGCCCATTAGCCAACACGCTGAGGTTTACCCTGGGATTCGATCTTGATAATTTCAGACAACAGGGAAGATAAACTCTGAAGTTAAAAAAATGAATTACAGAATAGGCAATGGATACGATGTGCATGCTCTTGCTAGCGGTGAAAGTCTCTGGCTGGGCGGCATCGAAATTAAACATCATAAAGGCACAGTAGCCCATTCCGATGGCGATGTACTTATTCATGCAATATGTGACGCCATGCTCGGGGCTCTTGCTCTGGGCGATATAGGCAAACACTTCCCCGATACCGACCCTGCCTTTAAAAACATCGACAGTAAAAAACTACTGCGCAAGAGTTACGAACTTATTGAAAACAAAGGGTACAAGGTTGAGAATATCGATTCAACTGTTTGCACCCAGCTACCAAAGCTAAAACCGTACATTGTACACATGCGTGAAAGTATTGCTGCTTGCATATCCTGCAATACTGAAGCAATATCGGTGAAAGCCACAACAACCGAAAAACTGGGTTTCGTGGGGCGCGAAGAAGGTATATCGGCCTACGCGGTAGTTTTACTCAAAAAAGAAGACTAAACCTATCGGCTAATCACATTTCATTTTTTGGCTGGAACAAGTAAAGTCGATACCGGATAATGATCGGAGTATTCTACTCTATGCCTCCGATAATTGTATGCATTAAAATGCGATGAGTAAAAAATATAATCGATGCGATACGAAGGTAGCTTTCCTCGATAAGTATTGGAAATTCCCACACCCGACTCTACAAATGCATCGTTCAGAAGTCGTTGCATATTATAATAAGTATTCGAAACCGGAGTGTCGTTAAAATCACCGCTTACAATAACCGGATAACTACACAGCTCAATGTGTCTCCGCAAACTATCAACCTGAGGAGCTCTTCGTGTATAACCGTTGCGCAACTTTCCGCCAATTAGACGCATTTCTTCAATTTTATGTGGCTGAAATCCCAGTGTATCAATAACCGAATAATCATCGGGACGAATACCAAACGACTGCAAATGGCAGTTGTAAACTCTTATTGTATCACCATCAATTAACATATCGCTGTAAATAATCAGGTTGAAGGTGTCATCGAATCGAATCTCACCACGTTTAATAATTGGATAAGCCGAAAAAGTAACCGGTCCGTGCCAGGCACTCTGATGCGCCGAGTGATAATCAACAATACCGGGAAATCGTTCTTTAAGCCTTGCCGGATTTAATTCTCCGGTACGTTGCAGCTTTGTTTCCTGAAGACAAATTATATCTGCATTTTGCTCTTCAATAAAGTCGAGCATAGTATAGGTATCATCTTCGCGTTCAAGGTATTTGTAAAAATGATTCACATTATACGTAAGCACCTTGATTCCTTCGTGTTCAGTAGTTGTTTTTCCAAATAACTGAATGTAATTATTATGAATCTGAAAACCTACAGCAATACACAATAAGGAAACTAAAAGATATCGTTTATAAAAAACCAGCCAAAAAACAATAAACAAAACATTGGCAAAAAGTAAAAAAGGATAGAATAAACCTAAAATAGCTCCATACCAAAGATAGCCCGTATTCACGAGCGGAACAAGGTAACTGATTAGCAAAGGAACAGCCAGCAGCACATTAAAAAACAAAAACAAATATCTCAATAATCGTTTCAATCTGTATCATCGGTTTTTATAAGATCTCAAATATACAAAAAGAAGTGAAATTGATGTGATTCCCATAAAAATATGCGACATTTGCAAAAAAATACAAAGTAAGATTATGAGGAGCAAAAACATACAATCCAATCGTTCATCAAGCAATAAATCGAACAAATCATACAAAAAGAAGGAAAAGGGAAGAACCCGAACAAAACGTACCTTTAACACTTCCGAAGACACTGAGGTCAGAAGCAAAACCCCTTTTACAAAAAAAGTTAGCTCAAAAAGAGAATTCAAACCAGACGACAAAATAAGGCTGAACCGTTTCTTGGCAAATTCGGGCGTTTGTTCTCGCCGCGAAGCCGACCGCTACATTGAGTCTGGATGTGTTACAGTAAATGGCAAAGTAGCCGACCAGTTGGGTACAAAGGTTTCACTTTACGACGAAGTAAAATTCAATGGAGAAACACTTAACCCTCAACAAAAAGTATATTTACTGCTCAACAAACCCAAAGGCTTTGTAACTACAACCGACGACCCTCAGGAACGAAAAACAGTCATGGACTTGGTAGGAAAAGCTTGCAAAGAACGCATTTATCCTGTGGGACGCCTCGACAAAGAAACAACCGGTGTATTGCTCTTTACCAACGACGGTGACCTCTCGAAAAAGCTTACGCATCCGTCGCACAACAAGAAGAAGATTTACCATGTATATCTTGATAAGCCCTTAACAAAAACCCACCTGCTCGAAATTGCACGCGGTATTGAACTCGAAGACGGAGAAATTGCTGCCGATGCAATCGACTATGCCAAAGAAGACGATAAACGCGAAGTAGGCATTGAAATACATTCGGGCCGCAACCGAATTATTCGCCGAATATTTGCACACATGGGCTACGAGGTGGTAAAACTCGACCGTGTTTATTTTGCCGGACTCACCAAAAAGAACTTGCCACGCGGAAAATGGAGATTTTTAACTCATGTTGAAATAAACCAGTTAAAAATGATCTAAATCTGTAATGAATTACAATAACCCTGTACATATTACCAAAATGAATAAAGGTGATTTTCTTGATATGGTTACAAGCAATCAGGGCATTATCCACAAAGTATGTGGAATGTATTGTGATACCAGCGAAGATCGTGAAGACTTATTTCAGGAAATCGTCACACAGCTGTGGCGCTCGATGGATTCATTCCGAGCCGAATCGAAAGTTTCAACATGGATGTACAGGGTTTCGATAAATACAGCAATTACTCATTTTAAGAAGAATAAGCGGCGCCCCGACCGCGAAACATTTTCAATAACTGAAACACAAATTGCCGACAAAATATACGACGACAATTTTGAAGAGCAATTGAAAATATTGCACAAAGCCATTTCGAAATTAACAGGCATCGAAAAATCAATAGTACTGTTATATCTCGAAAACAAAAAATACGATGAGATTGCCGAAATTGTGGGTATCACACAAAACTACGTGAGGGTGAAAATGAATCGCGTAAAAGCGAAAATGAAAAAATTGATGGGGGAATAAAGATGGACATTGATAAATTAAAATCGGCCTGGCAAAAATATTCTTCAACAAACGAAAGTCAAAAACTCGTTTCCGAAGATGTTGAGCATATTTTAAACAAACGCACGGTAAGCATTACCGAAAAAATCAGGAGAAACATAAAAATCGGTCTGGCTATAGTATTTCTATGGATAGCCGCCAATATTATAATGAACCTTTTCACGTCTCCACTTCTCGA
>SKHV01000151.1 GCA_007116765.1 Prolixibacteraceae bacterium
AATGAATACCAACGACCATGCAGGAAAGCTTTTCAGAGAATACCATGACAAACACCATGGCCAAGATTTTTTTTATCAGGATTTTGCATCCCAATTTAAAGCAGAGCATTTTAACCCCGAATATTGGGCCGATTTGTTTAAAAGGGCAGGAGCAAAATATGTGGTGCTCACTTCGAAGCATCACGATGGTTTTGCTCTTTGGCCAAGCGAACAGAGTTGGAACTGGAATAGTTTTGATTTAGGTCCACACCGTGATATTTGCGGCGATTTGGGTAATGCAGTAAAAGATGCAGGCTTGAATATGGGCTACTATTATTCGCTGTACGAGTGGTTCAATCCCCTGTACAAGAATAATATTGATAAATATGTAGCTGATCATATGATTTTGCAAATGAAAGATATTGTTACCAGCTACGAGCCCGATGTATTTTGGACAGATGGCGAATGGGATTACCCAAGCGAAACATGGAAAAGCACTGAGTTCCTCGCATGGTTGTATAACGAATCGCCCGTGAAAGATAGGGTTGTGGTTAACGACAGATGGGGCAACGAAACCCGTGGCAAACATGGAGGTTTTAATACTACCGAATACGACCTGGTACATGTTGAAGAAGGAGAATTGTCGGAAGATCACCCTTGGGAAGAATGCCGCGGAATAGGGACTTCGTTTGGATATAACCGTATGGAAACGCCCGATAATTATATGACATCTGAAGCATTGATACACCTTTTGATTGAAAAAGTGGGCAGAGGTGGCAATTTGTTACTGAATGTTGGCCCAACTGCCGATGGGCGCATACCCGAGATTCAGCAACAACGCTTAATTGAAATGGGTGAGTGGCTGAGTGTAAACGGTGAAGCCATATACGGAACCCATACATGGGACAAAAGCAAAAACCAAAATCAGGATGATGGGCTTTTTTTTACGGCCAAAGGCAACGATTTGTATGTGATAATGACCCGTTGGCCTCAGGAAAATATTTCTATAGAAGGAATTAGCTCGCTTGCATCCGCATGTTTACTGGGCTCCGATATTCCAATTGAAACATCTGTTTTATCAAAACAATTGATCATCGATTTTTCTAATATATGTCCGCAAAAGCTACCCGGCAAACATGCTTGGGTAATTAAGCTGGAGCAGGTTTATTGAAAAGGGGGTGAAGTGGATTTCATTGAAAAATGCATCAATAACAGATAATAAAAAACTCCCACCGAAGCGGGAGTATAGGAATAAGTTCCTTCGGCACCCCGATAGCCATCGGGGGCCTTATTGTGATAAGATGTAAAAAAGTCTGAATTTAGTTTTCAAATATATCATTAAATTATTTTAAATACAATATTCATTTGCAAAAATTTATTTAAATTGCAGCTTCTCAAGCTAAAAATTAAACACATAAGCAATGGCAAAAATCCTCGGACTAGACCTCGGAACCAACAGTATAGGGTGGGCTGTGGTAGATGCAGTAATTTCTATAAGCAACGAACCTCAACAATGCTGTTGAGGCTCTAAAATTTTCCTTCGGCATATAGCCTTATTGTGATTTGATGTACGTCAAAAGTAATGATAATATTTAAATAAACAATCATGACTAAAACAAAACTTGGATTAGATATTGGAACCAACAGTATTGGTTGGGCAGTATTGGTAAAAGATGAAAAAAAGTACCATTTCATAGAAAAACTTGATAGCGAAGAAAAGCCTATTCCATCAAAAGGAAGTTATATTTTTCCAAAAGGTGTAGATGGACAAGAAAAATCAAAAGCTGCAACAAGACGTGGTTTTAGAAGTGCAAGACGGCGAACGGATAGAATAAGACGAAGAAAGGTTACTACTCTTCAAGTTTTATCTGACAATGATTTGTGTCCAAAGCTTTCAAATGAAGAGTTAAGTGATTGGCGATACAAAAAGGATTATCCTTGCAATAATGATGAGTTTATTAAATGGCAACGCACAGGGACAAAAGGCGGTGATATCGAATCAGAAAAATTGAAGCAACCATATTACCTTCGTTCTTTGGCTGCAACCAAAGAAGGCTTAATGAACTCTAAAATTGGTCGTTATCAATTAGGACGTGCATTTTATCATTTAGCACAGCGAAGAGGTTATCTTTCTGTAGACGAGGAACAATCTGATGATGCCATAGAACAATTCAAAATTGCAATTACAAAGCTTCTCGAAGAACATACAAAAACTGTAACTTTTTTAGAACCTTTTGAAGCTGTAGCTGAGATGTATAAAAATGATAAAAAGGTTAAAACACTAACTGGAAAAATTAAAAAGAAAATTGCTAAAGAACCTTCTTTTGAAATCATTTCAGCATTTATTATTGACGAATTCAATAAAAAAGAGAATCTGGGCAAGGTGGCTACAGAGATTAATGAGCTTTCTCAACAAATTTCCGATAGTGCTCAACCAACTTTAGGGTGCTATTTATTCTCCATTTATGCGCGAAAGAATACGAATGGAAGAACCGAGCGGATTCGCGGTAAATATATTGATCGTGAAAAACATTACCTATATGAATTTAATTACATCTGTGACAAACAATTAATTGATTCGAAATTACGAGATAAACTTCGATTTGCCATTTTTCACCAAAGGCCATTAAAGAGTCAAAAAGATTTAGTAGCTAAGTGTCCTCTCGATCCTAAACGTAAAAGAATAGCTCTTTCACATCCTTTGTTTGAAGAATTCAGAAAATGGGAATCGATTAACCGGATTAAAATAAAAACAGAATCAGATAAAAGGCTTAGGCCTCTTAATAAAGAAGAAAAGGAACTAATTGAAGAACAATTTGATCATATAAAAGACGTTGAATTTAAGAAGCTGGCAGAAAAACTATGTGGTGATAAGGATTATCGCTACATTAAAGATAGGGAGAAGTTGACTGCCGATATTGAATTTAATTTTCCAAATACAACATCTTTTTCTGGATGTCCAACGATTACAAGAATTAAAAAAGTATTAGGGAAAGACGAAAACGGCAATAATTATTATGAAACCATGCCCTTGCTTAATACAGGCCATAACGGCGAAAAGAAAAAAAAACAAATAAGTATCGAAGATATCTGGCATTGTTTGTCAGTTGATTCTTTTGGTAACAAAACCAAGCAACAAGCAAGAAAGGAATTTGCAGAAAAACATTTGCCTTG
>SKHV01000132.1 GCA_007116765.1 Prolixibacteraceae bacterium
ACTTATGCACATAAAGATATTGCTTTTGAATTTGGTTCTGCAATTAGCGTTCAATTTAAACTATACCTGATTAATGAGTTTCAACGACTTAAAGAGAAAGAGCAAGAGCAGTTTGGCTGGTCAGCTAAGCGGGAGTTGGCTAAGTTGAATTACCATATCCAAACAGATGCAATTAGGAATAATTTAATTCCGGATAAGCTTTTATCAGCACAAATATCGATTATTTATGCTAATGAAGCCGATGTTCTTAATGTTGCATTGTTTGGGATGACAGCAAAACAATGGAGAGATGCAAATCCTGATATAAAAGGGAATATCCGAGATTATGCTACAATAAACGAATTAATATGCTTATCGAACATGGAAAATCTGAATGCTTTGTTTATCAACGAAAAAATGCCTCAAAAAGAACGATTGATAAAACTAAATCAAATAGCTATTCAGCAGATGATTATATTGCATAAGGTTGAAAATCGAAAATTATTAAAATAACATATATCCCGCATGTCCAGAAATAAGTAATAGAAAAACAAAATATATTTCGATGAAACAAACATTTATTCTTTCAATTTTGATTATCGCCCTCGCTTGTTCGTGCAAGCAGCAAGCCGAAAACCACTGGGGCACATGGCGTGGTCCCCATGCCAATGGCATCAGTAACGAATCCGATTGGTCGGCCGAGAAGCTCGACTCGGCCAATATTTGCTGGACACGCGATGTCGGTTTTGGGCATTCGGCAGCAAGTATTGTGGGTAACAGGCTTTACATATCGGGTTGGAACGAAACCATTACCGAAACCGACACCGTTCATGCATCAACAATTTACTGCATCGATACCGAAAACGGCAACGATTTTTGGACATATACTTATCCATCCGAAAAACGCAACTTCCCCGGGCCGCGCTCAACCCCCGTTATAGATAAAGACAGGCTGTATGCCATAAGCTGGGAGGGAATGCTTTTCTGTATCAACTCCAAAACCGGTGAAGAGCTATGGAAAACCGACCTTACCATGGATTCGCTGGCTCAAACCGACCAATGGGGATTTTCGCCCTCGGTAGTGGTTTACGACGACCTTTTACTGCTAAACTTCAATAAATCGGGCATGGCGCTTAACAAGTTTAACGGTGAACTTGTTTGGAGCAGCGAGCCCCTCTTTGCCGGATTTGCATCGGCCTATATTTGGGAACAGGAAAATAAAGCACTTGCCGTGTTTCAGAGCGACACTTCAATCTACTTTGTGAACCCGGATAATGGTGTTGTAGAAAACGTTCACCACAAGCAGTCGGGCTATTCAATTGGTTGCGATGTGCTTGCCCTTGGCGATACTATTTATGCTACCGATGAAGCTTTTGTTTACAGTGCTTCCGGTATCAAAAGCCTTTGGCACAGCGACAGCATTTCGTCGTATTTCAGAACCGGGGTGGTAATTAACGGCTATGCCTATCAATTCTCCGATGTGAGGAATAAATTCTGCCTCAATTGTATAGATATAAGCACAGGAGAAGTGCTTTGGCGCGAGAGTTTTGTGCGTTGGGGGGCTTTGTCGGGTATAAACAATCACTTGCTGATTTTAACCGGTACCGGCAAGGTAATTATTGCTGAAGCAAACCCCGGTGAATATAAACCAATCAAGGAGTTGCAATTGCTTTCGGCCGAAGATAAAACCGAAAACTGGTGCTGGGCAGCACCCACTTTTTTTAAGGGGAAAATTTATGTGCGAAACTCGAAAGGCGAACTTGCCTGTGTTGATTTAAGTAGTTAGTTTTGCGCCGCTATGAAAATCAACTTTTTTAAGAAATCTTTTTTTTCACTTTTATTGCTTCTGTTACTGAGCGCATGTTCAGGCTCATCAGTAGTATCGTTTTCTGGTCTCGAAGGTGTTTTCGATGCAAAAATTGGTAACGATGAGCTGATTGTTGTTTTTGAAAAATCAACACCGCACCATGCCGAAGGTTTCTTTATTTTCAAACGCGATAATGCCGTTGAGGATGCCATTCCATTTATTTTAAAATCTGAAAAAAGAAAAACACGTTTTATTTCCGATGAAATTGAAGGTGATATTTCGCGCTTTTCATTTTCTGATATTGAACTGAGTGGTCGATTAAAACTTACCAAAAACCGGTCGTGGTTGTTCTTTTGGCGTAACCGTGTCGACTTCGACATGAATAAACGCGCAGAAATAACGTTGCCCGATGTATCGCGTTACCGTTCATTTATTTCAAATGATTTAGATGTTACCAGAGACATTGTTTACGGCAGAGCTGTTGGTTACTGGACAGAGACGCCATATATCGATGAACCCTATATTAGGATATTAGGACGCGGTTTGGTGAATATTTTCAGGGGCGAAAGTGAGCTCGACCTGAAACTCGATATTTACAAGCCGGCTGAAAATTTCCACGCGCCAGCTCCATTTGTCATGCTTATTCACGGTGGTGGTTTTTATATTGGTAACAAAAATTCATCAACGGTTACGATACTTGCCCAACAGTTTGCCCGCCGTGGTTACGTAGTGGCCTCGATGGATTACCGCATGGGCTTTCGCTTGCGTGCGGCCGATATTGAACGCAGTGCCTACCGCACCATACAAGATGTTCATGCTGCTCTGAGATATATGGCAAACCATGCCGATGAATATGGCATCGACCCTGAACACATGTATGTGGCAGGAACCAGCGCCGGTGCCATAGCCTCGCTAAAAATTGCGTACCTCGATGACCACGAACGCCCCGAAAGCACTTACGATTGGCGTTGGAGAAACGATTTGGGTGAGATTGCTTCGAGCGGAAACAGTTTCACTGAAAAGTTTGAAATTAAAGGTGTAGGCAATATGTGGGGCGCAGTGAACGATACTGCCATAATTTGTGCTGAAACGAGAATCCCAGTAATCTCGTTTCATGGAACCAACGATGATATTGTACCAATTGATTACGACCGCCCGTTCAATAACACACTTGGTTTTAACCGATTGTTGATTAACTATATGTTCGGTTCGCGCTCAATACACGAACAGCTCAACAAGCTGGAAATCCCCAATAAGTTGGTTGAGTTTGAAGGCGAAGGTCACGAGCCACAACTCAGTTTATTCTCCGGAACCAACTCAAACATGGATACTATTTCGTTTCACCTGATAAATTTCTTCAATAATA
>SKHV01000287.1 GCA_007116765.1 Prolixibacteraceae bacterium
TTAGCTTGCATATTCAAATAAAATAGTATCTTTGTAACGCACAAACAAAACACGATGAGTAAAGAATTTAATAATACATGTTTTCCTCTTACCAGTGAGCCGGTTTCGTGTCCGGAGTGCCTCACTGGTTTTTTTTATTCACTTAACAACAAAACACGATGAACTACAACGAATTCCTTGAAAGGAAAAAACATTCCGCTATAAACTACGGTATTGAGCCAACGTTTATTCCTGATAAGATGTTTGACTTTCAAAAGCACGTGACGGAATATGCAATAAAAAAAGGCCGTTGCGCTGTTTTCCTTGATACCGGACTGGGGAAAACGATAATTGAGTTAGCTATTGCAACCAATTATGTAAGGCACACAGGTAAGCCGGTTCTAATTATTACACCTTTAGCCGTTGCAGATCAGCATTTGCGGGAGGCTGAGAAGTTTGGCATTGATGACGTTGAACACACGAAAACAGGGCAATACTCAAAAAAGATTATTTTGATCAATTATGAACGTTTGGACAAAGTTGATTATAATGATTTTGATTGTGTGATTTTGGATGAAAGTTCAATTTTGAAAAACTTTGACGGCGCAATCCGTAACCAGCTAACTACCTTTTTGAAAAAAGTTAAATACAGGTATCTTTTCACGGCAACACCCAGCCCTAACGATTTTATTGAGCTTGGAACGAGTTCGGAGGCTTTGGGATATATGCCTTACATGGAAATGCTTCAAAAGTTTTTTGCAAATAATGAGAATAATATAAGGCCGCAGGAAATTGCCTGCAAGTGGTATTTAAAACCGCACGCAAAAGATGATTTTTTTAAGTGGGTAAGTGGCTGGAGTATTTCAATGAAAAAGCCTTCTGACTTAGGGTTTAGCGATGAAAGATTTATTTTGCCGGAATTGGTTGTCAATAATCACTTTGTGAAAAATGACAAAAACTGGATTGATGAAAACGGACAAATCAGCATGTTTAACAAGATAGCTAAAACGATGACTGAGGTACGTTTGGAGCAGAAAATGACAATCGAAAACAGGTGTAATAAAGCATTTGAGTTAGCAAGTCAGCATGACACTTCTGTTTACTGGTGTAATTTCAATTATGAAAGTGAGATGTTGGGTGAGCTTGATAAAAATGCTGTTCAAATAATGGGATCAATGAACATTGAAAAGAAAGAGGAAATACTAAAAGCATTTGCAACAGGCGAAATAAAAAAGCTGATAACAAAGCCAAAAATGACCGCCTTTGGATTGAATTGGCAGCACTGCAACCATACCGTATTCTTTCCAACGTGGAGTTACGAACAGTGGTATCAGTCAATAAGGCGATTTTGGCGGTTCGGGCAAACGAAACCGGTAATTGCTGACAGGGTTTTTTCAGATGGTCAAACAAGGGTATTAGATGCTTTGGACCTGAAAACAGCAAAAGCCATTGAGTTATTCGATTATCTTAATTCTCATATCAATTCAAATATTACATTTAAAAAGGAAGTACTAACACAACAAATTCAAAAACCAAAATTCATTTAGAGATGGAAACAAAAATCAAATCACAGCATCACGAGGACAATTACAGTATTTATTGTGGGGACTGCATGGACGTTTTGCCTGAGATAGGCAGCGAAACGATTGACTTGTCAGTCTATTCACCGCCATTTGCCGGCTTGTATAACTATTCAAGTTCGGAGCGTGATTTTAGCAACTGCGAAACAAAAGAACAGTTTCTGCAGCAATACGAATTCCTTATCAAAGAGATGGCACGAGTGACAAAGCCAGGCAGAATTAATGCCGTACATTGTCAGGATATTGTAACACACACCACGAAGCACAATCTTTGGGACTTTCCACATGAAATTATTGAACTTCATTTGAAGTATGGGTTTACATTCAACAACCGGATAATTATCTGGAAAGAGCCGCTTGAGGTTCGTAACCGCACAATGGTAAACAGCTTGAAACATAAGCAGCTTTGCGAGGACAGTACAATGGTTTATCCTGCAATACCTGACTTTGTTTTGATATTCCGTAAGGGAGGGGAGAATAAAGTGCCGGTAACGCATAAGACAGGATTAACATACTATGCAGGAGCGCAACCGATATTGGATTACTCAACAACACGTGAACGGCCAATGAGTCAAAAGTACGGCGAATGGGAACACATTGTTGCAAGGCATAAAAATTCAAAGGACGGCGCAACCAACAAAATGAGCCATGTTATTTTTCAAAGATACATGAGTTCCGTTTGGATGGATATTAGGTCAAACAACGTCTTGCCGTTCAAAGACAGTAGAGAAGAGGACGACGAAAAGCACGTACACCCGCTGCAGTTGGATGTTATTGACCGGCTTGTTGAGTTGTATTCCAATCCCGGGGAGGTGGTTCTAACTCCATTTATGGGAGTTGGCAGTGAGGTTTTTAGCCCTGTTTCGCTTGGCAGGAAAGCGATAGGCATTGAGTTGAAAGATAGCTATTACAAGCAGGCCATTTTGAACATGAAAGATGCTGAAAAAAGATTTAGAAAAAATACGCAGTTGGAAATAAATATTTAGTATCTTTGTAACCGTTGACCAGATCAACAGCCGAGTCACGCCGGCGAAAAATATAAATAGTCCAGCCGAGTAGGGAAAGCGTGACCCCGAAAGGCCGGACTTTTTTAATTTATTGAACTATGAAAATTGTTAAATTTTATGACGAACAAAACAGAGTAATGGAAATGGAGCTTGACGCTCAAAGCAAAAATAAGGCATTGCTTATCTACATGGAGGACAGTCCTGAAATAAGATTGAACAAAACTGATGTTGCTGAATTAATTGATGTTTTGATTGCTTATTTGGATAAAATGGAAGCGGAGGACTAACAATGAAAGAAACTTATTATTTCTCCCACGACTATAACGCACGTTCCGACACGAAAATCAGAAAGCTAATCAGTAAACACGGCATTACAGGATATGGTATTTACTGGGCTATCGTGGAGGAGTTGTATCAAAATGCGAACGCATTGCCAACGGATTACGACTTGATTGCGTTTGACCTGCGAACGGATAGCGACTTGATAAAATCAGTTGTTGAGGGCTTCGGATTGTTCGTTCTTGATGGTGAGGAGTTCGGCAGTATTTCAGTGGAAAGGCGTTTGAATGAACGTGCTGAAAAAA
>SKHV01000491.1 GCA_007116765.1 Prolixibacteraceae bacterium
GAGCCTCAAAACCCCGAAGCACGCAAGCAATTCGAAGCTGCAATTGACAAGTTGGTGAAAATCGACAACATCAAAATGAGCCACTTGGGTGTACCCGCCTCAACCGAACAGCGTGACGTGGTAGATCATACTTACACCTATGCCATGATGCTTGTTTTTGACTCGAAAGAAGCTCAAGACATTTATCAGGTACATCCTTTGCATGAGCAATTTGTGGAAGAAAACAGTCACTTGTGGGAAAAGGTAGTGGTGTACGATTCAACGGATAAAGGAATGTAGGCGCTGATATTATTTTATTACTTGCTTATTAAGACTAAAATGTCTTATTTTGTTGTTTTCTGTTAATTTTACTTATTGGCGCTAAGTTATGTAGAAATACATCAGGAAAAATCTAAAGTTTGTATCTTTAAAAAATTTTATGACATGATTTTAGAAAGGACAAATAATGAAATATTAGTTAGGTTGCCGGCTTATGTTGATTTAACTGAACTTCAAGACATGCTTGAGTATCTTGAATATAAAGAGATTACAGCAAAAACAAATGCTGCGCAGGCAGACGTCGATGAGCTTTCTAATATGGTTAATAAAAGCATTTGGCAAAAGTTTAAAGATAAAAGGGGCATGAAATGATCGTCATTGTCGACTCTAATATTGTATTTAGTGCAATTTTAAATTCACAAAGCAAGATTGGCCAATTAATCATTAATAGCACTAATTATTTCCGATTCTATACAATATCTCTCTTAAAAGATGAAATAGAAAGCCATAAAGACAAGTTGCTTTCAATATCAGGTTTTTCCGATGAGCAGTATAATAACGCTTACCAAAAAATAATTCACAAGATTAATTTTGTTGATGATATATTGATACCAGATAATGATATTAATGATGCAATAAGTTTGGTAGCAGATATTGACGAAAATGACGTTTTAGTTTATAGCCCTTACAAATCATTTTGATGCCAGGCTTTGGACTGGTGATAAAAAACTAATATCTGGCCTTACTAAAAAAGGGTATTTAAAAAATATTGACTACGAATGATGTTTATAGAATTTTCCTTGAAAAACAAATTATTAGTAGGCAGAAAAAGCGTTTAAAAAAATAGATTATTGTAATACTATGGCAAACAATAAAGAAGAAATAACAACAATACTTGAGCGTGACGGATACCTTGATCAGGAAATTCCCAAAGGCACCAACCTGGTGGAAGAAATTAAGCGCATGAAAAAGGAGAAAAATGCAGTAATACTTGGTCATTACTATATTGAAGCCGAATTACAGGATATTTCCGACTTCGTGGGCGACAGTCTTGCACTGGCTCAGGAAGCAGAGCGCACAAGTGCCGATCTGATAGTTTTTGTGGGGGTGCATTTTATGGCCGAAACGGCAAAAATTATCAATCCATCGAAAAAAGTTATCCTTCCCGATTTGAAAGCCGGCTGCTCGCTGGCCGAGTCGGCACCCATCGATAAGTTCAGGGAATTTAAAGCCCAATACCCCGACCATAAAGTAATAAGCTACATCAACTGCACAGCCGATTTAAAAACCGAAACCGACATTGTTTGCACCTCGTCGAATGCGGTGAAAATTGTGAACAGTTTTCCCGATGATGCCAAGCTGATTTTTGGCCCCGACAAGAATTTGGGCAACTACATCAACTCGCTTACCGGGCGCAGCATGGTGTTATGGGACGGTGCCTGCATGGTGCACGAAGAATTTTCGGTTGAAAAAATTGTGGATCTGATGGATCAACATCCCGATGCCGAAATGATAGCCCACCCCGAATGCGAAAAGCCGGTGTTGATACTGGCTAAACACATTGGGTCCACATCGTCGTTGCTTAGTTATGTACAAACAAGCAGTGCAAAAAAATTCATTGTGGCTACCGAAAGTGGTATCCTTCATCAAATGAAAAAGGCTTGTCCCGATAAAATATTCATACCGGCGCCTGCCAACGATTCAACCTGTGCCTGCAACGACTGTTCGTACATGAAACTCAATTCCATGCGCAAGCTTTACTTGTGCATGAAAAACGAATTGCCCGAAATTACACTTAGCCCCGAAGTAATCGAGAAAGCACGCAAACCCATTGAGCGGATGCTGAAAATATCGTAAGTTGAGCGTCAATGGCTGAAAAAAGTACCATCGAAACACGTAAGGCGAACCGGGATGATGTCCTTTCAATTACAAGGATATTCTACAACACCATTGTAGAAGTAAATTCAAAAGATTATCCGCCCGACCAGGTTGAAGATTGGGCTTCGTGGCATACCGATACCGATGCATGGAAGAAAAAGCTCGAAGAACAACATTTTATAATCGCATCAATCGATGCGGTAGATGTGGGCTTTGCCTCCATTGCTCCCGACGGCTACCTCGATTTCCTTTTTGTTCACTACCGTTTTCAAAGAATGGGAATTGCCAATGTGCTGATAAATAAAATTGAAAAACTTGCACGCTTACAGGGCAACAGTACAATTTACTCCGATGTGAGCATCACCGCAAAAGATTTTTTTCTGAAAAAAGGGTTTTATGTTGAAAAGCAACAACTAAAAAGGTCAAAAGAAAAAGAGCTCGTTAATTTCAGAATGAACAAGAAACTTTAGGCGGGTGTTCAGAAATCAGTATTTTATCTTTCTTCTTCGTGTTTAACCTTTAAATGCTTTAAGAACCGGCAAACTTTCAAAACAGATATTTATTTGTATTTTCGCAGTCGAATAATTAATTACAGTACACATGAAGGTAATCGACATCATCAAGCAATCCGATAAAACCATATTTTCATTCGAGTTGTTGCCCCCGCTGAAAGGGAGCGATGGAAGTAAACTGTACAACACCATTGAGCAATTAATCGAGTTTGACCCCAAGTACATTAACATTACCACCCACCGCGACGAGTTTGAATTCCGCAACCGGGAAGACGGCCTCATTGAAAAAAGGGTGGTGCGTAAACGCCCCGGCACGGTAGCCATTGCGGCATCTATTCAGCACAAATACAATATTCCGGTAGTTCCGCACATTTTATGTGGCGGCTTTACCCGCAGCGAAACCGAGCACGTGCTCATCGACCTTCATTTTCTTGGTATCGAAAACGTTTTGGCCTTACGTGGCGATGGTTTAAAAACCGACCCCATATTCCGTCCCGAA
>SKHV01000182.1 GCA_007116765.1 Prolixibacteraceae bacterium
ACTATAATAACATTAATGTTTTTTTACACATGTGATGTTAACGAAAAATTAGAAGATCCCTGTGGAGATGACCTTGAACTAACTGTAACAGGTAACTATACCCTTTTTAGTGAGGATCACCAGATTATTGAATCGTTTCCTGCCAGAAACGCAAAGGTTGAAATATATAAGGCTAATAACGACCCGGAACAGCCTGATATTCTAGTAGGTTCAGGGACGCTAGATGGAGGTGGGAAATATACTTTTATACCCAAAAATAGCGGTTGCGGCATAAATAATTTGTATTTTTCTGTTACATATAGCGAAACATCAACGGGCATCCCCATATATCAACGAACAAATGTTCAGGATTATTTGTGTTGTGATGATAATTTTGATTTCGAATTTAATGAATTCATGTCAGATATGATTGAGATCCCTTTGGATTGCGATGCTCTGAACCATAATATTCAAGTAAATATTACCAACAAGCAAGGGGTTTGTATTCCTATAGGGTCAGAGATATCTGCTTTGTCCAGGAATAAAATGGCAACAACTGAATTAGATAATATTGTTATTGATATAAGCCCGTTGTTGGATATGGAAAATGGTTTTTGGGTTGATTCAAGATCGGGTATACACCCACAACCTGATGAAGAAGGAAAGGTATTTTTAAACAATCAGATATTTTCAATAACCTTTGGGGTTGAAACAGCAGTTGACTCTTTGTATCAAGCTGAGGTAAAATTGCCGATTTCATGTATTAATGAAAATGGGGAAGCTACACAAAATGGAGAAATCTCGATCTCATTCACGGCAGATGTTTGTGATAATTCTGTAAGCTGTTCATGCCCAATTGGAAACAACGAAATTTTTCCCGTAAACTTGAGGGATATAAAAATTGTATCTACTTCGAAAAGAGGAGGAGAAAATTTCTCGTCGGGAAAACTTGGAAACTTAATTGATGTTGATTTAGCTGATGGATGTAAATTATTTGTAAATAAAATAGTTAGATACAAAGCAAGTAAAGACGCATATAATAGCAACGATGAAGCATGGAATATTGTTGAACCCAAATTACCAATGCAAATTGTCGATTTTTATGATTTCGAGATCTTAGCAAACTTTGAACCCAATTCAGTTGATGAGTACAACGAAACATTTGAAGTTCTTTTGTCAGTGCATAATGAAGATGATACTGATATCAAAGAATGCTCTTTCCTTATAACGTTTAAAGGGAAGGGATGTGTCGATGTTTGTGCAACTATTAGGATTAATGAAAAAGAACCAGGCTACTTATATTACACTGAAGATGAATCCATGCAGAACTTTAGTGCAAACGACATATTTTCTTTCGACGAAAAAACAGAAATTCATCAAAAGATGGCTGTAGGGTTGGCTAATAATACTTGTTTTAATGTAGGAGGAGATGTAAAGACTCTTTCATATACAATTTTATTCCCCGATGATATAGAAGATTTTTGTTTAAATCATTCAATTTCTATTTCAAAATTAAGTACAATTGGCGATGAGCAATACTTTGATATTGAACATATTTATAAAGAACCATTTTATAAAGGAAACAATATTGATATGAATGTCAATTTTTATCCTCCAACAGTACAGCAGCTTGTAAATCGTAATCGTGATGAAAATTTCACAGGCAGATTTAAGGTGGATATAATAAGTTCGGATGACAGAATAGTTTGTTCACAAATAATCCAAATTGACGCTCAAGTGAATCAGGTTGATTTTAGTGAGTCCGAACAGCAAGTCATGCATTCATTTAGCCAAATATCAGAATTAGATACAAGACCCGCATATAGAGTTTACCAAATTGGTTATGAAAGGAGTGACAAGCTTTTTGGAAGGGTGGTTTCATTAAAACAATATAATGAAGAAACGGGCAGGACCGATGTAATAGTTGATGAAATAACAGGGCAAAGTTCTCCTGGAAACTCAGAAAATGCAGCATTCTATTTTGAAGTTGACGATCCAAATGACACCGATTTTAATAATCAACAATTACCAAAATTATATTTGGTGGATAACATGGCCAACAGGTTTAATTATATTACACGGATTCCTGTTGAATATTATTCAAATGCAGATGATTTTAGGGATAACAGACAAGATTTAATTAGGAAGATGTTCAGTTCCATGGGCTTTATTTCTCCATTTAATTCAACAAACTTTTCATTTTCACCAAATGATTTAATGGGAAGGTTATGGAATAATTCATTGCATAAAAGCCACTTTACCCCGGGTAATGGTATCGAACTGGAACTTGGTGGTGTTTATATTTTATGGAATTCGAATACATCAAGACTTAGTGGCCTAGTGAACGATGTGTTTGGTGGATACTGCGATGTTGCATTGCTTTATATTACTGAAATTGAACATGGAAAAGGAATAAATACGCACCATATTTCCTCTGTAAGTTTTGTTGTTGGTTATCCTTTAGAAATTATAAAATAATAAATTCACAACTAAAATGAAGTACAATATAATTATATTAAGCCTGATAATATTCATTATTTTTCAAGTCTCGGCATGTAAGCAGGTAGAAAAAGTAATATCGGCAGATGATGAAGTAGATAAAGCCGGAACTTCAATTTCTGTACTTAACTTGGGTGACATAATAAACTCACCCAATAATAACGACATAGAATATGCAAGTTATCAGCCATCAGGCGAAAGATATTTTGGTATTCAAAACAATAAACATTTATATAAAGAATCTGCACCATTTATTGAATATCTTGATAACGGAAAAATGGAACGATTGTGGTTCACATCATCGCGTTTAGACGAAAGGTATTTTGCTGTAGAACCAACTAATTTTTATTACCAATTATATTATTCCGAAAGGCATATTGTTGAGGGAATGGACATTAATGAGGGATGGTCAGAACCAAAACCATTTTATATAAGTAGCGATAATCCGGCCTTTTCTAATTATTACGCAGCTTTCAATAAAGCCAAAAAAGGTGCTGTTACTGTAGCTAATAACATGATGGTTTTATCATGCGAAGCTTTTTTAAATGTTAGGAAGCCTTCCGATAAATCATTTAACAACTTATGGAGTCTTATTAAACACGAAAACAGGTACATTAACCCAACACCATTAGAAGTTTTGTCATCTGATTATACCTGGG
>SKHV01000367.1 GCA_007116765.1 Prolixibacteraceae bacterium
CGTCCTTTGTTGAATACCGGCATTATTAATTAAAACATCTATATTCCCATATTCCTTTTCAATCAATTCAATATTATCTTTAACTTCATCGGCATTGGTTATATCAAATTTACATGCAGTAACCTGATACCCTTTTTGTGATAATAATCCAATTGCATTTTTAAGCTTTTCGGGATTCGTTCCGTTAATAATTACTTTGGCTCCAGCTTCGGCTAGTTCTTGTGCAAATACCAAACCTAAGCCACTTGATGAACCTGTTATTAGAATTATCTTCCCCTTTATATTGAATAGCATAATTATTAAATTATTTTTTGAGATTTACAAGTATTTAAATTTTTCTTTATCATTAACTACCATCATTTGAATTATCTGTTGATTCAAGAAACTTAGTGGCAGTAGATATAAAAGAATTTTCATTAAACTCAATACCTGCATTAAGCAATTGATTGGCAAAGTTGTTTTTGTATCTTTCAACACCTCTTAATTGCTGGTACTCCCATGTTTTATCTTCAACAAGGTAAGAGGCGAGGAATTCATATGCTTTTTTAATACTTCTTCCATCTTGCGATTCAAAATTCCACAAATCGACTCCATACTTTTTACCAAAACTGGCCAAACTTGTCAAATGCCTTAGGTTTTTTGCTGAATATGTCCATGCTTTGGTTCTTTGTAGTTCGGCCGGCATTCTTCCATCAGGTTCAATTTGCTTTATTATTCGTTTTTGCCGAGCATCAATCAATATCTCTTTTACCTCAGTAATCCTGTCTAGATATACCAAATATCTGATACGCTGCACATCGCACATTGAACCAATATTATTATGTAAGTCATTAATTGATCTATAACCTATATCGCTGTTTTCATACCACAATAAATAATCAGACAACCATGATTTAAAACCCTCTTCTAAATCGGTTGGCAATGCGTTCCCATTTTTCAGTAACTCAACCGAAGTAATCACCCCTGAAATACCACCCATTTCAACAGTTCCGGCTGGCCGACCACTGGAAGAACCCGGGACTGCTTGTGCATGATTATGGTTTGGGTTCATTCTTGTATCAGGATTAATAAACCAGGTATCAATCAACTGAACTGCTTTTTCTGCATATTTTTCATTTTCAGAATAGAAAAAAGCTCTGGATAAAACATTTATCGCCCCAAAACACTCTCTCATTCTCCTAAAATCGGAATAATCACTCCGGGTCGCAGGATTCACTTCCCCGTCTTTCCGGATCCATGGCAAACCATCACTTGTTTCCGGATTAGGCCACCAATACGGAGCCACACTAAGGTAATCATGTTTGTCGCCGCTATCGGGTATGCCTTTTTTGTCCATTACCGAAAAAAGACCACTTAATAGAGCCTTATCTGCTCTCTCAACCAATTGGTTAAAATCTTCCAACGCGCTTTCCTCTTTTGCTGCAATTTGATATTTTGTTGCTTGCATTGTTTGCAAATCAAACGACAAGTTGTTTATGTTGTTATTTTTTGTTTTGCAACCAAAGAAAACAAGAACAATAAGGACTGAAATAAATAAATAAAATCTCATAAATAAATCTCTAAATAATCAAAAATATCAGAAAGACAATAATTACATTCTTAACAATTACCAAAAAATTAATTGGACGAATTTAAACACGAACAAATAAAAATAATTGAAAACATTAAGCATCTCATTGAACTTTTTCCCCAAGAGTGAACAAATGATTCAATTATGACACATGTTATTTAACCAAATCAGAGGATTGCGGACCGGCAGGTTGCGAATCACTTCCGGGTGCTCCGGATCGGGATTCAGGGACAGATACATATCAATATATTCTGGGATGTTATATGCCAGTCCTGCAAAAAGCAGGGCTGATTGCCGCACAGGCCATTCCTCCCAAATATAAACATCCTTGTCATAAGGCCATGATTGTTTATCTTTTATATATGGAAAAATAAACTGCATGCCCAAGCTCAGCGATTTTCCATCGGGTGTTTCAAATTCCCACAGATTATCTTCAGGAGTTGATAATATGTAGGCAACATTAGCAAAAGCATCTATATTGAATAGCGAATATCCGTATGGTTTGGTTCTATCCAGCTCACGAGGAAAGCTTCCATCGGAGGCCATCTGATCGGGCAATGCGATATTTTTGAACCTGTCAATGCACAATTCAATAATCTCCTTGTTATCGGTTAGCTTAGCCATTATACCCGCAGTTGCGAGCCAGCAAACAGCATGATTATTTCCGGTGTTCATTTCCTTAATTCCGTACTCATGAGTTGTCATCCATTCAAGAAAGCTGCTGAACCATCCTTTTATTTTCTCTTCCTGCTCTAGTGGAATCATTTTCATGGCAGAAAGAACCCTGACCGACTGTACCACTTCAACTAAATGATAAGCATCAATAAGACCAATTCCCCTTCCGCTTACTACACCACTTATGGCCTGAGCATATAGCATGTGAGGGTTCATCATCGTTTCAGGATTAACAAACCATGCATCCAGATGTTCTATTGCTTTCTGCGAATAGCGTTTATCTTTACTGATTAACCAGGCAGAGGTCAATTTTGCTGTTACATCGCTAAGTCTTACCATTGCATGCCTGTGTGCAGAAAAAACATCGGGATTACTAAGCCCGTCTCTTCGGATGTATGGACCATCAGGATTTTCAGGGTCGGGCCACCAGTAATCGCCTTCCGAATAAAAGTCATTAATTCCCCCGGCACTTCGGTCACAATATGCCACGCTTACTGTCACCGGTTCAGCATCCAGTAAGTTTTCAGCTTTTTCAATCAATAACTCTCTTTCATTTTCAATTATTCTGGCATATTCCGGATGACAATGTTTTTCAGTACATCCTTGCTGGATTACAACAAGAAGTAAAGACAATAATAAACAACAGTATTTCTTGCTCAATATCATAGCCTTATAGTTCAAAATATTTATACTCTAACAATTCAATAACATTGAAATTACATTACTCTTTTATCTGTATAAAAGTATTACCCAGTCATGCCCTTCATCAGCTGGTGCTGAGCCAAGTGAAACCACATTACCGCCATTTACCCTTTTAACGCTTCCTGTTTGAAGCGATCCTCCGGTTCGGGGATTGTACCACATAACTTGAAATCGGCCTCGTGTATCACTC
>SKHV01000108.1 GCA_007116765.1 Prolixibacteraceae bacterium
AGCGGTCTCCAGCAATTGTTTTCTTGCAATAGCTTTATTATCCAATCCTTCTTTTACCGGATCCTTATCGAAGCCATTATAGCTGGTAGCCATTGAGACAACAATCAAGGCTTCATCAGCATTTTGTAGCCGCAAACCAGCATCCGAGACAACCAACTGCCCACCTTTGTTTATTACCTCGAAATAAGCAGAGAACCTGGTGCCACGATTTTCATCAAAACGAACAGGATCATCACTACCCCAATAACTTGGCACCACATGATAAGGAGCATAGCCATCAATTTTCAAAATATCTTCATCTAAACTACTCGTATATTGTAATAAACTTTGAAATTTAAGATCAAAATTTAGTGAACTTTTCTTACTGCTTGTTAGCCTTATTATCATTACTTTATCAGGGTGTGAAACGAAATATTCCCTTTCGTATCTAATATTATCGTATTCATAGCTTACCTTAGCAATAGCTTTGCTTATATCCAATTCTCTTTTATAGTTGTGGTAATTGTCCTGATGATCAAAATCAATAATCAATGTGCCTAAAGGACTATATGATTGAGAAAAATTCCCCTGTATTTTTCTATTAAGTTGTTCGGCCAAGGGGTAATTTTCACTCTCCAAAGCTTTTCGAACATCAGCTATATGTTTATGTGCATCGGGATTCATAAAAGGATCAACCGGTTCGCCCGACCACAAAGTGGCATCGTTTAGAAATATTTTTTCCAATTGAACTCCTCCAAAAACGGAAGCACCATGCCTGCCATTACCCAGTACAAGAGTTTCTTCAAAATATTCTGCCGGTTTATTATACCACAACTTCAAATTTGAATATTCATCAGAATTCTGACATCCCGACAAAATCAAAACCAACAATAATGCAGTAAATATGTATCGCATATTTAATTGAATTTACAAGTCAATTCTTTCATAAAAACATATATGACCAGCAATAATGAAATAAGATAAATTGTTTGCTTCACCTTATTTGAAATTACGGCAAATTCTTTTTGTCAACAGTCCATACATCGGATTTCGAAAGCAGGCAAGGATTTCCGGTGAACATTTTACCGGCCTCTTTATCGCCCTTCAATTGCCACTTGTACCATGCGGTTGCAACAATGGCAAACTCTCCGCCATGTGGTTGACGATAGGTTCCACCGTGCCCCACGTCCATATTGGCCACAAAAACAGGCACATGATTGATACGTTTAAAATCGTCCATCCCGTTATTATAGGCGATATCCGACTCACCACCCAGTAAATAAAGTGTTGGAGTGTGTAGTTTTTCCAGATGATCTTTTGCTAAAGCAGGCATACCCGGCATCCCTCCACCCGGACTTGGCAAAATTCCACTATTGCAAATAATTGCGGTAGTTATTCTTGGATCGGGAGCGGCCTCAAGGGCTTGTAACCCACCACACGACATCCCGCTGACCGATATTTTCGATACATCAACTTTGTTGTATAATAAGCTTTCACTGTTACTGTTTTGAGCAATGGCCCAATCGATGGCATCGGTTAGCTGGGATGCAACAGACCTGCCGCCCCCGTGCTCCTGCCCTTCATTAGGCATCGGACCTATTGCTATCACCAAAAAGCCGTGCGAGGCCACTTCCGACAAAAAATTGACATGCTCCCAGGGTGAGTTGGCACATGCGCCGTTGCCCCAGGCAATGATTGGCAATTTGTTACCAGCTCCAAAAGCATCGAGGTTTTTGGGGCTGAAAACTGTATGAGTAAGCAATGAAGCATCGGTGTACATAATGGCACTGTACTGACCTGTACCACCATCTTCAACTGTCCTGACTACATTTGCTTCAACAATGCCCGACTGCCGGGCCGAAGCTGTTAAATGCATTCCTAAGGCCGAAACTATCAGTAAAAGAATGCAAGCACGAAATAATTTGTTAATTAATATCATAGTTATGGATTTAATATTTAGTTTCTGTTGAACATCCACCAGTCAAAATCGAACAGGTCTTTTTCTCCCCTGAAAACAAAATAGACATCGCGAACACCTTTTGCTTTTTCGTTAACAGGTGCTGAAAAAGTTCTCCAAATACCACCTTCCCGGGAGGTATTTACATCAACTGTTGCTATTATGGGGCCATCGGGTTTATCAACCCTTATTTCGATTTTTCCGCCATAAAGCGACGCAACACTTACCTCAACCGACTTTGCACCAGAAGAAAAATCAGCTCCTTTTACCATAATGTAATCACCATGATTTATAGAGGTTACGAATTTACGATCGGCAATTCTCTCTCCTCTTGCCCAATCAAAATCGCCTTCCCACTCAGTCTCAGATCTGGTTTTAACCCCTTCGCTCCAGGCCATGGTTTCTGCTTCAACACGTTCAAAAGGATTCAGAGATCCCACTTGAGAAGGTCCTGCTACTGTCCAGTAAGGACGGTTTTGGATGGTTCCGTCAGGGTTATAGATCATTTCATCGAGCATTACCGACCGGCGCTCGTAAAATTTGGTAGTGGTAAGTTTTAGCAAATCGTAAGTATGACCAAAACAGTACCAATTCCCTTTAAACTCAATAATTCCGGGATGGTTTCCCCGGCTCAGTTCGGTTGCATCCATAATCATTCCCTTATACTCCCATGGGCCTGTGGGCGAACTGCTCATGGCGTAACCAATCCCTTCGGGGCAACAGGTAGATGCATATGCCAGGTAATAATGTTCGTTCCGTTTCCAAACCCATGGCCCTTCCTGATAATTCTTGGGTGTTGAGGGTTCTTGCACAATCTCGCCTGAGTATGAAATCATGTCCTCGTTCAGCTTCACATAATACACCTTTGGGTTTCCCCAGTACATGTAAGCCTGCCCGTTATCGTCGATAAAAACAGCGGGGTCGATATCGTGATGACTGTTTTGAATCAAAGGCTTTCCAAGCGGATCGATGAAAGGGCCGTAGGGACTATCGGCCACCAAAACCCCAATACCAACCCCACCGGGCATTGGGCAATAGAGGTAAAATTTTCCGTTTCGCTCGATACAATGAGCAGCCCAAGCCCCATTAACGTGGGGAACCCAGTCGAAATTATCTAAGGATGCAACCACACCGTGCTCCGTCCAATTCACCATATCGGTTGATGTATATAACAACCAATTAAGCATTTTAAAGCCCAT
>SKHV01000300.1 GCA_007116765.1 Prolixibacteraceae bacterium
AAAAAGGCTGCATGAGGCCCGCCGTAGCCCATGGGTACTCCAAAACGCTGCGAACTTCCCACGCAAATATCGGCACCCCACTCGCCCGGAGGGGTAAGCAGTGCCAGGCTCAATAAATCGGCAGCAACAGCAACACGGCATTCGTTTTTGTGGGCGGTTTCAACCAGGGTTGAATAATCTTCAATATTGCCCTTTGAATTGGGGTATTGCACTATTACGCCAAAAATCTGCTTGTTGAAGGCAAACTCTTTATAGCTGCCGGTTTTAACCTTTATGCCCAGAGGTTCGGCACGATTAATCAGTACGGCAAGGGTTTGCGGCCAAATATGCTCGTCCACCAAAATTACGTTGGCTTCGTTCATTTTTTGTTCACGGCTGCGGGTGTTGAACATCATAATCATGGCCTCGGCAGCAGCAGTGGCTTCGTCGAGCATCGATGCGTTGGCCAGCGGCAGTCCGGTAAAATCGCAAACTACTGTCTGGAAATTGAGCAAAGCCTCAAGCCTGCCCTGCGATATTTCGGCCTGATAGGGTGTGTACGATGTGTACCAAGCCGGGTTTTCGAATACGTTGCGAAGTATTACTGCCGGGGTAATGGTGTCGTAATAACCCATACCAATGTAGGTATTGTAAACCTTGTTTTTTTGAGCCAGGTCGTGAATTTTACGGTAATACTGCCGTTCGGTAAGCCCGGGCCCCATTTTCATGGGTTCTTTTAACCTTATTTTTTCAGGAACGGTTTGCTCAATCAGTTCTTCCATTGTTTTAACACCAATGTTATCGAGCATTTCGTCAATCTCGTGGGCACGTGGGCCAATGTGGCGCCAACCGAATTTATCGTTCTTAATCACAGCAGTAATATTTAAAGTATTTGATATTGCAAATATAAGGTAAAACCAATTTATAAAAATGATTTATGTTATGGGATGACGTTCTGTTGTTGTGTCGATGCAAACCATTTTTATCTTAGTCATTTTCTTCGTAGTAATACGAATAGTCGATACCTCTCATGAACGTTTCTCGGTCGTTGATTTTGTCGGTTAAAGCGTGTTTCAACAGTTTTTCCAGAACCTTGCTGTTTGTTGGGCTTTGCATCATTGCATTCAAATAATCACTTTTGCTTATTTTACTCCAATCAACACATTTTTTCAGGCGTTTTTTTAGAATCAAATCCAGCCATATCCGGGTACTTCTGCCGTTTCCTTCCATAAATGGATGAGCAATGTTCATTTCTACATATTTACTTACTATTTCTTCAAATGAAGTTTCAGGCATTGCTTCTATTTGATTTAACGTGTCGCCTAAAAAGCGTGATACGGCAAACTGAAAACCTCCCTTTGAGATATTTTTTTGTCTGATTTGTCCTGCAAATTCATACAACCCGCCAAACAAGTATGCGTGTATTTGTTGCAAGCCTTTGCTTGTGCCAACGTCAATGCTGCTGATAAACGAACTTTCAAACAAGGCATACGCTTTTGTTTTACTTTTGCCGTCTATGCTATCATCACTGTATGTAAACCATTCAATAAACCGGTTTGCCTTTTTGCCTGGAAACTCTTTGCCTAAGGCAATAATGCCATTGTAGTCCAGCATGTCGGATAAGTATCGTTTACCATCACTCGCTAATAGTTTCAGTTGGTTAGTGGCACTAACCAACTGGCTGTTTTCTTTCTTTAACTTGGTTTTAAGATATTTCCAATAGTTTCGGGTTTTGGCATAGTCGTTTTGGTTGGTAAGCACGGCAACAATATCCAACACCGAAAACCACCACTTGGCGTTTTTTTCGTCCCAAACAGCACGCACTTCGCGGTCGTCAAAAAAACGAATGGATATTTTTTCCTTACTCATAGTTGCATTTTCAAAGTTGCCTTGAAATGTTGATATGTCTTTTCTTCGATTATCTATTGGCGAATTTACAAATAAATGTTAGCAGGCATTATTTAAGTTAAGAAGTTTAGTTCCTGAATTTGTTTTTCAATAAAGGATTTTCTTGTTAGTTCTCCAAATTATAAGCGTAATGTATTTACAACAATTTTCTGTTTGTTGTGTTTACTTATTTACCGGATATCTGTTATATTCGGTTTTTAATGTTAAATCGAAAAAATCAAAAAACCATGAGTTTTGAATTACCAAAATTGAAGTATGCGCTCGACGCGCTTGAACCATACATCAGTAAGCAAACCCTCGAATTCCATTACGGGAAACACCATCAGGCTTATGTAAACAACCTGAACAACCTTGCAGCCGGTACCGAGTTTGAAAATGCCACTCTCGAAGAAATAGTGAAAAAATCGAGTGGGGGGATTTTTAACAATGCTGCACAGGTGTGGAACCATACTTTTTATTTCGACCAGTTTGATAAAGACGGTTGCAAAGAGCCGAAAGATGAGCTGAAAGCTTCCATTGAAAAGGCTTTTGGAAGTGTGGATACTTTCAAGGAAGAGTTTACTAAAGCAGCAGCTACCTTGTTTGGCAGCGGTTGGGCATGGCTTGTGCAAAATGCGCAGGGCGGATTGGAAATTGTTCAAACATCGAATGCAGGCAACCCATTAAGCGATGGCAAAAAGCCGCTTATGACCTGCGATGTGTGGGAACATGCCTACTACCTCGACAAGCAAAATGCACGCCCAAAATACATCGAAGATTTTTGGAAAATACTCGATTGGAAAGTGGTAGCAGAAAGAATGTGAAAAAGCTAATGGCTTATAGGTAATGGCCAACAGCCAACAGCCAATAGCCAATAGCCAAAAAAAGACAGTTATGAGTAAAGAGAAAGTTTTAGAAGCAATGAAAAAAGCCGGTAAGGCTTTAAAAGCCGGCGAAATTGCCGATGCTGCCGGAATTGATAAAAAAGAGGTGGACAAGGCAATGAAAGAATTAAAAACCGATGGTTCTATTGTATCGACCAAAAGGTGTTACTGGGAACCGAAATAAAAAATCGAAAAAGCATCTGGGAACAGGTGCTTTTTTCAAAATATTATAAGATGAATGTATTGATTACAGGAACAAGTTCGGGAATTGGTTACGGGCTGGCCCTTGAGTTTTTAAAGCGTGGTGAAATAGTTTGGGGTATTAGTCGTCGAATTTCCGATGAGTTGGAAAAATATGAAAACTACAGACACCTACAGCTTGATTTGACCGATTATTCAAAAGTTGAAAGTCAACTGCCCGGCTTTGTTGCCGATGCAACTTCTTTTGATTTGCTTATACTAAATGCAGGAATTCTGGGCGATATTAAATGGATGAGCGAGATTGGTGTCGATGCCATGACAAAAGTAATGGAAGTAAACGTATGGGCTAATAAATCCCTTCTTGATATCCTGTTTTCACAAAAGTCCGATATTAAGCAGGTAGTTGGTATTTCATCGAAAGCTTCGTTGCGCAGTACGCCCGGCTGGGGGCCATACTCCATGTCGAAAGCCGGGTTGAACATGCTCATGAACATTTATGCCAAAGAGTACCCCGATACCCATTTTATTGCATTTGCCCCGGGGCTGGTCGATAGCGAAATACAGGAGGAAATTTACAACATAAAAGATACCGACAAGTACCCATCGACCAAAAAATTACAGGACGCACGTTACACCGAGTTGATGCCCGATGGCGTTTCGGCGGCAAAAATGTTGATTGAAGGCATCAAAAAATCGCTCGGGTACGAAAGCGGTTCGTTTACCGATGTACGCGATATGTAAACACTATAGCAAACATAATAAAACTCTCAGTATATGGACACAGATGACTTATCAAGAGAAGCATACGAAGGTATTTTAATAGAGGCGGAGAAATTATCTCATGATTTGACTTTGCATTATGGATTGTTATCCGGTGCTTGCAAGAATGAGACTGAATACATTGAAAAAGCGATTCAATTGACTAAAGAAATAATGCAATCGGAAGAGTGGGAATTAGATGATTTGTTTTGGGGTAATCCACCAAATAAAGATAAGTTGATTTCTACTTGTAAAAAGATTTTAGAAAACATTGAAGAAGTAAAGTCCATTCCGATTGAAAAACGAAAATATGATTTTTAGATAGCACAATAAAATGCATTTCATAACTAATACCCAGATACGAACTCATATTCCCATTCAAACAATTTTTTTCATCTTTCGACAGTAGATATCCCCTGTTTGTCAATAATTTTTTGGTGAAATATTTGAAATAGAATTAATATTGTAACGTTATTTTTTTTGTTTTGCATTTATAAATAGAACACCAAAAGAATGAAGACAAACCTTAAATGTTTTTTGGGATTGATTTTAACAATCGCCTTTTTTTCACCCTTAAAGGGGCAAGAGTGGGTGGCCGATACAATAAGTGTGCATTTTCAATGCGGCGATTCGCTAACAAAATCAGTTGGTTTTTCAAAAGTTACCGATTTGCGCAATGTTGACCCCCGCTTTATTTCGGTTTATGAGAAAAAGAAATGGCTTTTTTTCCCGGTCGACCAAATTGTCCATACTCACCTTCCTTTAAGCCAGGGTTTGTTGGATGCTTTCTCCTATGAAAAACCAGGGGTTTATGGCCTCGATGTCCACCAATTCTATATTTCATATTCCGAAACCTATTTCAAGCGGCAACTTAATCTTTTTTCAACCTTAACAGTCAATAGCGATAATGGACAAAGTTCAAGCCCAACCGGCACTTTCTATTACGAACATAGTTTTGAGCAGAAAAAGAAAGAGCCGTTAATTGATGCTTACGAACAGTTATTATGCGAATGGCAAAAAAGTTTTGCTTCTGACATGCTGTCGGTGGGCGAAGGCCTGGATGAATTAGTGCCGGGTAGCCTGTACCATTTCAGGCGTGGACAGCAGGCGGTGAAACGGAATTTTTACATAGAAACTGAAGCTTTTGCAGGACTTAATTTTTGGGGTGTCGATGCAGCTTTGTGGTTTTCCGAGCCCGAAGGGATGCGTTCTTTTACCCGTCAGCTGGGCGTTTTGCGTTACGTTGAACACCCCACTTTTAGGGCTATTGCAATTGGGCGCAATGTGCGCATGTGGCATTATCGAATTACGCAAAACTGGGTTTTCACCAACAAAGTTGCCATGCTAATGGGTTTTAATAATTGGAAGGACATGAAGACAGTAGCCCATAAGCTCGAAGAGGTACTGTATTTTAACCTATCGTTTTCGCAGCGTATAAATTATAACCGCTTCGACCAATCGGGGCTGGTTTTTGGGCTTGGTTTTATGCAAGATATGCATTATGTGATTTACCATAACCCAAAACTGAAAATTGGTGCAACTATGAACATAGCCTATAAATTTTAGCCATGAAGCATTTATTCCTATTCATATTACTTTTTGCAGGTATTGCCTGTTGGGCACAGCGCTCAAGCCTTACCGGCCTGGTTACCGATGCTTCAAGCGGTGAAACCCTTGTAAATGCAGCGGTGGTTCTAAAAACAAGCGAGTTCAGGGGAGCAGTAAGCAACAGCAACGGTTATTTCAGTATTCCGGGAATAGCAGAACAAGGTTTTACAGTTGAAATATCGTTTATGGGCTATGAAAGCCTTGTGCTCAATATTGACATGGAAGGTGCAAGTGCAAAATTCATTGAAGTTGCTCTTGAGCCGTCCGATATTGTTTTGGGCGATGTAACGATTGTCGAAACCGGCTATGAGCGTCTGGGCGACCGCGATGTGGAAATTAGCAGGCGTACCCTCACCACACAAGAGATTAAAAGCATTCCGGTAGCCCGTAACGATGTGTTCAAGGCCATGCGCTATCTCCCGGGTATTGAGCCAACCGAGCCCCTTTCGCCATTGGTGTCGGTGCGGGGGAGCGACCCCGGTGAAAACCTGATTATGCTCGATGGGGTGACAATATACAACCCCTACCATTTCATGAGTTCATCGGGCATATTCAACATGCAAACCGTAAAAAACGTCGATATGATGGTTGGCGGCTTTGGGGCAGAATACGGCGGAAGGAATTCTTCTGTTATTAATATTGCCACAAAAGATGGTACCCAAAGCGGGCTGCACGGTGAGGTAATGCCATCAACTGCCGAGTCGAAAGTATTCCTTGAATTCCCGGTGGGCGAAAAATCGACCATGATGCTTGCCGGCCGGTTGAATTACGACATCATGGGCAACTTCCTCATGTATAGCAACAATTATTTTTACGATGCCAACCTTTCGTTCACGCACCGGTTTAGTGCCAAAAACAGGCTGACATTGAAATACTTTGGCTCGCGCGACCAAACCAACCTCGATTTCAACAGCATTTACCGTTACATGGGCAACACCATGGATATGAGCGAAATTTTCGATGATATGAGCCTGAAGTGGGTGAACCGCTGGAACAATAACATTGCCACTGCAATATGGCATTCGGTTTTGAGCCCGAACGTATTCCTTAGGGCGCAGGTTTATGCATCGCTTCACAGTGCCGATAATTTTAGCGAAATGAAAATGAATGTGGAAGATGTGGTTTTCGACACTTCAACATCGTTTAAAAGTAAGGTGCACGATTACAGCGCTAAATTCTCGATAAGCTATAAACCATTTATTTGGAACGAAATTAAAACCGGGCTTGAATACAATAACTATCTTTTCTATAATGCTTCGGAATTGAATAAATTCGAAAACAAAGCTGCCGAACGTGTTCCTGAGCAGTTGTCGTTTTTTATTGAAGATAAGCTGGTTTTGGGAAGGCTTACCTTGCGCCCCGGTGTGCGTGTAACCCGTTTCGACGGTGCCGGCTTGATGTACGAACCCCGTTTCAATGCAGTTTATAATTTCTGGAACGGGTGGAAACTGCAAGCCGCGTGGGGCAGGTACAACCAACATATTGTTAGTATGAACACACAGGAATTCGAGTTTAACCAGTTCCTCGATTATTATTACCCGCTTACGAACGGAAAGCCCAGTCTTTCGGAACATTTTATTGTGAGCTTGGAGAAAACGCTCAAGAAAAGCCACACACTTACTGCCGATATATACTACAAAGACATTTCGCGGATTTATACATTCGACTTATTTCAGGACCAGTACGAGGTTTTCGCGCTCTCGGACAAGATTGTGGCCGGTACGGGTGCTGCATATGGCGTTGAATTAATGTGGAAAGGCGGTCTTGGTCAGTTTTCGGGGTGGGGGAGCTATACCTTATCGCGCTCGGTCCGCTCCTTTCCTCATATAATGAATGGCGAAACTTTCGATTATGATTACGACCGCCGTCACTCAATAAAAGCTGTAATGAGCTACCAGGCGTCGAAGCGGATAACATACAGCGCTTCTTTCATTGCACAAAGCGGGGTGCCCCGCTCGGTAGAAAGCACTTTGCAGCTATTCTACATGTATGAACCGCTTACCGGGAACATGATTTACAGCCCCCAATACGTGGTTGACCGAAAAAATGCTACCCGTTTGCCATGGTTGCTTTACCTTGATTTTGGATTGCAAAAAGAACTGGTTTCTGGTTTTGGGAAAAACCTGTCCGATTTTTTTGGGGCCGACGAGTCGTACCTGGTACTGAATGTTTACAATGCACTTTTCTTCAGGCGAAATGTGCTATACTACCTCACAGGTGGCCTCGACAGGTATATTCCAATGGGCGATAATTATTTGCCCGTAGTAAGTGCAGGTTACACCATTAAATTTTAATGCTATGGGACGGATAAAAAATACATCGTTATTCATTGTGCTTTTTACAAGCTTTATTTTCAGCAGCTGTTTGAAAATAGGTGAATACTATTTAGGCTTGAATATGCAGCCCAACATGGAGGATTCACCTCCCATAGAGGGTTTGAATGTGTTTGGCGTTGTGAAAACCGGACCAACACTCGATACCATCAACCATTTTTTCGAAGTGCATAAAATGATTGATATGCTTAAATTGGAGGATACCCTGATTGTGGATAATGCAAGCATTGAACTTGAGCGTACAACGCCTGATGGCGAGTCTTTCGGTTATTTTTTGGATTATTCTCATGAAGGGCTATATTTCAATACAGAAATTGAAGTACTGTCGGGAGATGTCTGGACTTATACCTGCATGTACGATACTTTTATGGTGCAATCAGCAGCTACTGTTCCCAATTATCCCAAAATGAAAGGTGATATTTTAATTTCGGAAAATAAAGGGATAGAATTTTCAATTGAAAAGGATACTACTGCACACATGTACATGGTTTATATAATTTCAGGAGAAAATTTCGAAATTGTACAGCAATTACCACATGGCGAAGGGGATGATTACTTCAAAATAAAACCCGAATGGGAATTGACACGTGGTGAATACATGGTTTTTGTATTTGCCTATGACCGGAACCTGAGGGAATATTACACTAGTTCAAATACATTTTTCAAACCCAATGCCTACCGTCCTCCTTTTACAACTGTTGAGGGGGGGTATGGTGTGTTTGGTGCCATGAGCAGCGGATTGTTTATGTTAACTTATTGAAAACAGATGAACCATCATTTTGAATAATTGTTTCCTTACAAAACAATTTTTTGAAAACATGGAGATTTTTATTATTTCGATAGTTGCTTTTGCAACAGCTTTACTTACTTTCTTTTCGGGGTTTGGACTGGGCACTATACTTGCTCCTGTTTTTGCCATTTTTTTCCCTATCGATATTGCCATTGCATTAACAGGTGTTGTGCATTTCACCAACAATGTTTTTAAAATTACACTGGTAGGCCGAAAAACCGATAAGGCAGTTTTGCTTCGCTTTGGCATTCCGGCAATTTTGGCATCATTTGCAGGAGCCTGGTTGTTAATGCGGATTACAGTATTGCCTACAATTACACGGTATGAATTGTTTGGGCGCGAATTTGAAATTACACCGGTAAAACTCATAATTGCAATTATCCTCATTGTTTTCTCCTTACTTGAAATAATCCCTTCGGTTCAGAAAATCCATTTTGGGCGTGATAAACTGGCAATTGGCGGTGTGCTGAGCGGATTCTTTGGCGGACTAACCGGTATCCAGGGTGCTATTCGCAGTGCATTCCTCATTAAAAGTGGTTTAAGCAAGGAAGCCTACATTGCAACCGGGGTTGTTATTGCAAGTTTGGTCGATTTTACACGTCTTTCGGTGTATGCATCACGTTTTACAGCTGCCAACTTGCAAGAGAATCTTATTCTACTGACATCCGCCACATTATCGGCTATTGCAGGAGCCTGGTTTGGGAAGAAATTACTTAAAAAAGTTACCCTGCGCTTAATTCAAATTCTAGTTGCAATTATGTTGATATTAATTTCGATAGCTTTGGGAATGGGTGTTATTTAATAAACTATAAACTAAACATAATTGCCTCAAATTCGTTTTGTATGTATAAAAAATAAAACAGAAAATTATTCGATATGGATTTTGATATTATAGTAATTGGCAGTGGCCCCGGCGGTTACGTGGCTGCCATACGTGCATCGCAACTGGGAATGAAAGTTGGCGTTGTGGAGAAAGAAAATGTGGGTGGTGTTTGCCTTAACTGGGGCTGTATCCCAACCAAATCGTTGTTGAAAAGCGCACAGGCTTACGAATATGCCATACATGCCGAAAGTTATGGAGTAAGTATTTCGGGCGAAGTGAAACCCGATTTCACTAAAATGGTGCAACGCAGCCGCGATGTGGCCGATGGCATGAGCAAGGGTGTTCAGTATCTATTCAAGAAAAATAAAATTGAAATAGTAAATGGTTTTGGGAAGCTAAAATCGGCCGGTGAGGTTGAAGTGACCGATGCCGATGGCAAGAAAAAAACGCTCAAAGCCAAGCATATTATTTTAGCAACCGGAGCCCGTTCTAAAGAATTACCCAATCTCAAAAAAGATGGTGATAAAGTTATTGGATATCGGAAGGCCATGACCCTCAAAAAGCAACCTAAATCTATGGTAGTAGTTGGTTCGGGGGCAATTGGCAGTGAGTTTGCCTATTTTTACAATTCAATTGGCACCGACGTTACCCTGGTGGAATTTTTGCCCGAGGTGGTGCCCAACGAAGATGTTGATGTGTCGAAAGCTCTGGCGCGTTCTTTTAAAAAGGCCAAAATGAAAATAATGTTGAAATCGTCGGTCGAGAAGGTCGATACATCGGGTAAGCTTTGCAAAGTTACTATAAAAACACCCAAAGGTGAGGAAGTAGTTGAGGCCGAAGTGGTCCTGTCTGCCGTTGGTGTTGTTCCAAACATAGAAAACATTGGCCTTGAAGAGTTGGGTATTGAGCTCGAAAACGGAAAAGTGAAAGTGGATGAGTATTACAATACTACAGTAAAAGGCGTTTATGCCATTGGCGATATTGTAAGTGGGCCGGCATTGGCACACGTGGCATCGGCCGAGGGCATAACCTGTGTGGAAAAAATTGCAGGCTTGAATCCCGACCCCATTGACTACGGGAACATCCCGGGCTGTACTTATACCAGCCCCGAGGTTTCATCGGTTGGTATGACCGAGG
The DNA here is from genome assembly GCA_007116765.1 of Prolixibacteraceae bacterium. Classification (GTDB taxonomy): domain Bacteria; phylum Bacteroidota; class Bacteroidia; order Bacteroidales; family Prolixibacteraceae; genus Roseimarinus. The sequence continues at coordinate 10,402 of SKHV01000300.1, forward strand.
CCAAGGCCAAAGAAGCCGGTTACGAAATAAAAGTGGGCAAGTTCCCATATACTGCATCGGGTAAAGCCAGTGCTGCCGGGCAAAAAGATGGTTTTGTGAAACTTATTTTCGATGCCAAGTACGGCGAACTGCTGGGTGCACATATGATTGGCGGTAATGTTACCGAAATGATTTCGGAGTTGGTGGTAGCCCGTAAGCTCGAAATAACCGGGCATGAGCTATTGAAAACCATACACCCGCACCCCACAATGAGCGAGGCGGTTATGGAAGCTGCTGCTGCTGCGTACGATGAGGTGATACATTTGTAATGTTAACACAAATTTTAAGTGTAGTTGCACTTTAGTGAAACATTTTCTATCTTTGTTTCAAGAAATCAAAAATGAAATTTAGGATAGCGATTTTCTATAAAGACTATTTTGAGAAATTCTTTCTTAAACAGTCAGAGAAAACTAAATCGAAAGTTATCTGGACAATTCAATTGATTGAAGAACAAGAGCGTGTGCCTGAGAAATATTTGAAGCATATAGAGTCAACAGATGGTCTTTATGAAATTCGGATAAAACAAGGCGGAGATATTTTTAGGATTTTTTGTTTTTTCGACCACGGTAGGCTGATAATCCTTACTAATGGATTTCAAAAGAAAACGCAAAAAACGCACAAAAGAGAGATAGAAAAAGCACTTAAAATTATGGAGGAGTATAAAAATGAAAAGTAATAACACAATGACCCTTGATGAATTCAAGGATAAACATTACGGAACTAAAGGGACTCAGAAACGTGATGAGCTAGAAAATGGATATGATGATTTTAAGCTTGGAACTTTACTGCATGAGGCAAGACTTGAGAAAGGTATGACACAAGCAGAACTTGCGGATAAAGTTGGTACAACAAAATCCTATATCTCTAAGATAGAGAATAACATAAAAGAAGTTAGACTTTCAACATTGCAGAAAATAGTTCAATTAGGATTAGATGGTCAACTTGATTTGTCGATAAGACTATAAAAACTTGTGTTAACAGCAAAATATAATTAATTGCGCCTGCCTGGCCCGCAGGAAGGGTCTCGGTGCTGATAATCAAGGTTTCTGCGCCGCTTCGGCTTCGGTGCTTTTCGACAGGAAAGCCTGCCTGAACGGAAGGCAGGTACCACGCACCCGATAGCTATC
>SKHV01000102.1 GCA_007116765.1 Prolixibacteraceae bacterium
AAACGAACCGGCTCCATGCAAATAAGAAGTATCCGCACCCAAAAAACCGGCAATCCAACTGGCCACATAAAAAAACAAAAGACCCATTAGTGCCGACATCATTCCTCTTCTGAATTTTCCGTTTACCTTAATAATACCCTGCCGATACACAAACAGCATGCTCAAAAACACCATGAAAGTAAGGCCAACAGCGCGTATTACAAGGCCGGGGTACTGGGCTTCGAACATAGCAGATAAACCACCAAGAAAAATCCCCTGGAGTATTGCATATATAGGTGTCAGAACTCCTGCCCTGCGTGGATTAAACACCGCTATCATTGCTGTAATAAAACCACCGATTCCTCCCAGTAGCAGATAGATTCTGACACTACTGAAAGCAGTCTCGGGCGCAGCCGCATCGAAAGCAGCAAAAAACTTTTGCCACACATAAAATGCCGAAGCAAATACAAACAATATTACAAGCATTGTTTTATTCATGGTACCGTTGAGAGTCATCCGCTCATCGCCTACATAAACCTGACTTGCCTGACTAAATGTTTTTTCACCAAAAAGGGGATTCGATGTTCTTGTTAAATTCATATTTTAATTTTTTATCCTAAAAAAAAGAAAGGACAATTAGCATGCAATTTTGTTCTTCTTAACACATTTTAACTGATATTTCCTTTAATCATCGAAGTAAAATCATCACTGTTAAGTTCGTTAACTAACTCATTTCCCATACGAATCGCATTGTTGTTGTCTGAAACATGAAGTTGTTCTGCAAAACTGACACACTGCCCGTGTATGTTATTACTTCGTCTTGCCAGCTGACAAACTGTCCTGTAAAAAATATCGTACAACTGTTTATCTTTTGCCAATGGCTGTATCACGTCGAAAAACGGCTCAAACATTTCGTCGATACTTTTGGTTGAAACCAATGCCAGACGCCCCATCATTAAAAGACCGGCCTGCTTTACATGCAGCTTTTTGGCCCGACACCATTCAAGGGCTTTAATAAATGCATAGGGAGTATCGACAAAAAGATTAATAACGACCTGCTCAATTATCTCGGTAGTACCGGCAGTTTTCACCCAGTAATCCATTTGTTCTTCGTTCACGCTTCCGGGCTCTTCGAGTAAGGTTGCCAAAATCATGCTTTCGCGCCACTTTTTGTTCCACAGCTTAAGGGCCAGCAAATGGTTCTTTTCAAATTTTTTGGCAAACTCCTTCAAATCAACTACCGATGCACCATAGTTTTTTTCATAAACCAGTCCGCGCTTCTCAAGGCTTTCGGCAGTAAGGCCATTTTGCATTGATGGTAGTGCAGCTACAATTCGTTTGAATATTTTTTCTATTTCGGGGTTGTCCATTAATATTTCCATATCAATAAATAATAAATTCAACAATAATAAATGACACAATTAACAACACAGAAGCTACTATATAAAGCCTAAACGGCAAATACTGCATGATGCTAATTTTCAATTTGCGCTTACATACTATGGCTAAATAAACCTTTTCACACAAATAAGCAAGCACGGTAGCATAGGCCACACCTTCAAGTCCGATAATTTGAACTAAAATAAGACTTAGCCCTACATTTAATGTTATTTCGAAAAATGAAGCCCTCACTATAGAACGATTCATTTTTTTGGCAGTAAGTATTGTTTGAGGGAAAAGTATACGACTAATCACAAGCAACAAATAAATATTGAAGATTGTTGCAGCAGGTGCAAACTCGGCACTAAATACAAGCGGATAAAACCAGTGCGAGGTAAACATAAGCAAAATGCTTACCGGAAATAAAATCCAAAACAAACGGTATACTTCAGAACGGAATTCGGCTAAGGGGGAATCTATTTTCTCTCTAGCCAAAGAAGGCAGCATGGCCATGCTAAGCGAATTGCTCAACAGCATAGCCAGCGGAAGTTCCCTTGCTCCATACTGAAAAACGGCAAATTCATCGGGCGAAAAGTGCGAGGTAATGATGAACCCATCGATATAACGAGCCGATGAACTTAGCAAGGTGGCCAATACCAAAGGCGAACCGTAACGTAAAAATTCGGACATGAAACTGAACTGAACTTTTCGCTCCGAATGCTGATATAGAACGACCAACAACCAAATAAAACGCAACATCGAAACACCTAAAAGCGAGGGTAATATCACATTAAGACCATGCCCCAAAAGTGCCGGAAGAGCAACCGCAATTATCTGCACTGAAAAAACAACAAGAGCATAAACAATGATGTGTTTGGGAAGTTTCTTTACCAAATAAATGTATTCAGTGAGTAAGGAAGGGCTGTTAAAAATTATATAAAAAGCAAGAATTACAGGCATGGGCACCTGATTTCCCTTCAATAAAATGACTGAAAATGGCTGATTGATAAAAAGCATCAAAACCGCAGCCAAAATTGAAAAAAACAACAGCAGCAAAAAAATATTGAAAATGATTACCGGCCGCTGCACTTCATTTTTTTCGGTATAAACCGGCATCATTACTTTAAGAAAACCATTCACCCAAAAAAGAGTAAATGCACCCGAAATGAGCAAAAATGTTTCGTAATGACCAATTGCAGTTTTGCCAATACCCGATTTTGCCAATAAAATGCCAATTAGCATTAAGGCACCATAGCGTGCAATTTGAAAAAATTGCAAGGCATTTACATTTGTTATTTTAATATTCTTCAAAACAAATTTTTTATCGAAACCGAACACAAAAATAAGAAACTGTTTCGATTATTTTGAGGTAGAATATAGCATGAAAAAAAAGGAGAGATTTTAATTATAGTTTGTGCATTAAAAAAATAAAAATACTATATTTGCACCGCAATTTTAACCCATTGCAACATGGTGGTTGTAGCTCAGTAGGTTAGAGCACTGGATTGTGGTTCCAGGGGTCGTGGGTTCAAATCCCATCATCCACCCTACTCACTCCGGTTATTTGAAAAACAAATAATCGGAGTTTTTTTTGCAATATTTTTCATTAATTCAGCCTCACATTTTTTGAGTAAAGAAAAATATTTTATATTTGCAACCGCTTAAAAGCAACAAGTTCTTTAAAAATGCGAGAATAGCTCAGTTGGTAGAGCACGACCTTGCCAAGGTCGGGGTCGCGGGTTCGAGTCCCGTTTCCCGCTCATT
>SKHV01000289.1 GCA_007116765.1 Prolixibacteraceae bacterium
GCAGTAAGCATATTCATGCTTTTTGCCGCTTTTAACAGCAGTGCATCACTGCCCGAATTGCAAGCACCTGCAACACCAACTCCTATGCCGTTTACTTTAAGTAATGATGGTTTAACTTATGGGTATATTGATGTAACCGGCGATGGGAATGTTGACTTTTCAGTATATTTTTCTGGTGGTAGTTCTGGTGGTAGTTTTAACATTCAGGCTTATAATTCCGGCAACCAAATCCACACAAACATGCCACTTCCTACCTCAACCGAAAACCCTCCATTAACTGTTTCTTTACATTATGCTAAAATTTTGGACTATGGCACCGAAATTAGCTCAGGTTTAAGTTCATGGAATAACTGGGCTTTTTTATATGAGAATTATGGTGGTTATACAAACCCTCTAACTACGACTCTAATTACACAAGAAGAGGGATATGTTGCAGTATCTGTTTATGACAATGGTGAAACTTATTACGGGTGGATAGAAGTATCAAAACCATCAGCACCGCTTGATGGCTCCTTAATGAGTACAGGGGCGTCAGTTACTTTTACGGGTTCTGCATCATCGCCAACACCGGGATCTTCAATTTTGGCCGGCTCGGGTGGCGCCGTAGTACCAGTTTCGATTATCGCTTCGGCACTTGGCTTTTTTGCCATTGGAACAGGCTTATATTTCCGCAGAAAAAGAAAGAAAGCGTAATTACGTTTTTAACGATATTTTGAAGCCTCCGCTTAATGCAGAGGCTTTTTTTCATGCTTTTTTGTAGTTTTGCCCTACACGCTGCAATATTTGGGAAAAACAACTTAAATGGGATAAAAAAATGAATCTAATTACAGGGACAGTATTTATGGTTATTGGTCTTTTGACTTTTATTATCGGAATGGCAGCACTCATAAAATCTAAACAAGAAAAACCAAAAGTTAACATTTTGAAGAAAGTTATCGAAATGGCTATTGCCGATGGAGTTTTAACAGAAAATGAAAAAAAAATTATTGCACAAATAGCTATTGAAAACAAATTAGATTATAACAAAATAATAATTGATGTGGAAAACAAAATGCTGGATTCAGCTAATGACGCAGAAACTGAAATTATCAACTACAATAAGAAAAATGGAGATGATTTTGAAAAATATGTAATTCAGAAATTTGACGACAAATATTTTAAAATCAAAGAGTGGGCAGGAGATAAATATGTAAACGGAAAGTATGCAAAAACAACGCCTCAACCAGATATATTATTAGAATTTAATTTGAATGAAAATAAATTTGAATTCTCTGTTGAATGTAAATGGCGAAAAAGGCTGTATAAAAATGGGGTTGAATTCGCAACTAAAGAACAATTTAAGCGATATAATAATTTCCAAAACGAAATGAATATCCCTGTTTTTATTACAATAGGCACTAAAGGCAAAGGAAACAAACCAGAAGAACTCTTTGTCGTTCCACTATCAGAAATAAAAAGTAATTTTATTCATATAAGCGTACTTAGAAACTATAAAAAGGAAATTAACAGTAAGTTCTTTTTCGATTATGCTGCTAAAAGTCTTAGATAAATTGAAGAATTACCGATGTTAAATCAATGTGGTTTAGTCAAAAAAATTTTGTGCTAACTTGGTGTCCTTGCGACTTGGGGGCCGGAGTATTTTAGCCACAAAGGCACTAAAGCACAAAGGTACACTAAGCTTAACTAAACAACTCCCATTGGATTTTAAATCTATAAATACTTCGGCTTAATGTGGGGGCTTTTTTATTTCCTGCTTTTTTGTAGTTTTGCCCTACACGCTTCAAAACATATAAGAACATGGCTAAACAACGTAAAATTCCCCACACCTACGTCATTATTGCAAGTTTTATCCTTTTTGCCGCCATACTTACCTGGATAGTGCCCGGCGGACAATTCGAACGTAAACAGGTGGTGGTTAACGAAACCGTGCGCGAGGTAGTAAAAGGAGACTCTTTTCAGTTTACCCAAAACCAACCGCAAACCTGGCAGGTTTTTTCTGCCCTGTTCGATGGCTTTGTAGATAGAGCCGACATCATCGCTTTTATTCTTATAATTGGTGGTGCATTCTGGATTTTAAACAGTTCACGCGCCATCGATGTGGGTATTTATGCCTTTTTACGCAAGGCACGACTGCTTGAAAAAAACAAGCTGCTCCGTAAAATTGGAGTCGATAATATCATTATAGCCTTAATCATGCTTATGTTTAGTTTATTTGGGGCAACCTTTGGCATGAGCGAAGAAACCATTGCCTTCACCATTATTTTTGTGCCCATGGCCATTAGCATGGGTTACGATTCGTTAACGGGTGTTGCCATGTGCTTTGTGGCCGCCGGACTGGGTTTTGCAGGCGCAATGCTGAATCCATTTACTATTGGAATTGCACAAGGCTTGTCGGGTTTGCCGCTTTTCTCGGGACTCGAATACCGCATTTTTTGCTGGATAGTCATAAACATAGTGGGTATAGCCTACATACTATGGTACGTGAGGCGTATTAAGCGCGACCCAAAACGCTCACTTGTGTACGAAGAAGATAAATACTGGCGCAATAAAAATACCGAAAACAACACGCAGGTTGACTACCACACCCCACGCAGCGGATGGATTGCATACATTATGCTTTCTGCTGTTTTTGTTTTTTATGCGTTCCGGCTTCCGCTAACCGAAATGAGCATTGGTGCTTCAACGTTTACTATTCCGGCCATGCCCATATTGGCGGTTTTGTTTATCGTGAGCAATATTTTTGCCCTGCGCAAATCCGTTCATTTTTTTGTGCTTAACCTGCTCGGCTTTACAATACTGATGCTTATTGTGGGTGTAATGGGATACGGCTGGTACATTATGGAAATTGCTACCCTTTTTATGGCTTTGGGTATTTTTTCAGGAATTGCCATGGGTTTTTCAGCCAATAGCATTACCACCCAGTTTATCGATGGAGTAAAAGATATTCTCACTGCCGCCCTGGTAGTAGGACTCGCTGCAGGTATAGTAATTGTGCTCGAACGCGGCGAGGTGATTGACACCCTGCTGTTTTATGCCGCCAAAGCCATGGACAATTTTGGCAATCTGGGTACAGTATGGTCCATGTACGGTATACAAACCGCCATTAA
>SKHV01000448.1 GCA_007116765.1 Prolixibacteraceae bacterium
CATACTTTTGCATAAATAAGCGAATGGTCTGGCGTGGTTTCACTCTGTCAACGGTTAAAAGGACAATGCGAAAAAAAGGGTTTTTAGAGATGCCCTAAAATTAATAGTTGAACAAAATTTATTATTTCTACTTATACTTACAAAAAATATAATCGGCTTATAGCTTTTCAAAAACTTACAAATATTTCAAAATGTAATACAATGAACTACGATTTTAAAATATACACTAAAACCGGCGACGATGGCACCTCTGGGCTAATAGGTGGCACACGTGTAAGCAAATGGGACAACAGGCTCGAAGCCTACGGCACAGTTGACGAACTAAACTCTTGGATAGGTCTGATAAAAACTTACCCTACCGAAATCGAAGTACAACACACTCTTGATATGATTCAAAACAAACTGTTTGTAATTGGTTCGCACCTTGCAACCGACACTGAAAAATCGGATATGCAGAAGCAACTGGCATGCAATGGAAACGAAATTGAAACACTCGAAAAAGAAATTGACCGAATGCAGCAAAGCATGCCCCCATTGAAAAATTTCATCTTGCCAGGAGGAACACAAGCAGCTGCCAATTGCCACATTGCCCGCACGGTTTGCCGCCGCGCCGAAAGAAGAATTACTCTTGTCGCAAAAGAGAATAAGATGCAAAACGTAATCACTGTATTTATTAACCGACTTTCGGATTATCTGTTTGTTTTAGCCCGTTTTATTAATTACCAAAACAGACAAAACGAAACAATTTGGCTCGGGTTAAAAAGATAACTTAATTCTGCTTTTTTAAATGAAAATATTTTCTATATTCGCACTTTGAAAAACCGATTTACTGTTAATCATTAGTTTTACTATGTATTGGACACTTGAATTAGCCTCAAAACTCGAAGATGCGCCATGGCCGGCCACTAAAGATGAACTTATTGACTATGCCATCCGCTCAGGAGCACCACTCGAAGTAATTGAAAATCTTCAGGAAGTTGAAGATGAAGGAGAAATTTATGAATCGATTGAAGACATCTGGCCGGACTATCCCAGCAAAGATGATTTTTTCTTCAATGAAGACGAGTATTGAAAGTATAAATGAAATAACTGAGGCCTGAAAAAGGCCTCTTTTTTTAAACATCTAACAACTATTATTATGTTAATAGCCGAAATACACACCGCTAAAGGTGTAATGAAAGTTAATTTTTATCAAGAAGATGCCCCGGGTACTGTTGATAATTTTATTAAATTAGCCGAAGATGGATTTTACGATGGATTAACGTTCCACCGCGTAATTCCTAACTTCGTAATTCAAGGTGGCTGCCCCGACGGAACAGGTGCAGGTGGTCCCGGGTACAAAATCAAATGTGAACTCGACGGAAATAACCAATATCACGACCGCGGAGTATTGTCGATGGCGCATGCCGGACGCGACACCGGAGGTTCACAATTTTTCATTTGTCACAGCCGCGAAAATACCTCTCACCTCGACCGCCAGCATACTTGCTTTGGCAAAGTTTACGAAGGACTTGAGATTATTGATAAAATTAAGGCAGGCGACGAAATCGAGAAAGTTTTAATTCTAGACGAGTAAGCCTCTGAATCACAATTTTTTTTTTCCCGAAAGCACACGGTATTTTTAATACTAAAAGCTTTCGGGTTTTTTGTGTAGTAGAAAAGCCCCTTGAAATTTACTTTATATATTTACTACATTTGTATATCATCAAATCTTATCATCAAATGAAGACCAAAAGAATTGTAATTACTGCAATAATTGTAACGATAGGAGCAAGTGTTTATTTCTACATGAACCCCCTACTGCCAATAATTACTGGATATTCTGCGAAGAACTTGTCGTCGGGAATATTTGTGGCCAATCGCACACAAGAATCAATGGAAGCTGCCGACTTGAATTTTTCATTTATCAAATATGTTCGTAACAAGGTCGATACTGAAAAGAAAACGGTTAAGAGCCGATTCTTGTGGCACACATCAAAAACAAGCTTCGTGAATGGATATGGCAGCGTACTGGTTAACGATTATTCTCCCGGTGAAATTCAAAGCCGCCCCTACCCTGTTGTTGCAGTTTACCCACAAAACCCCGACACCATACCCTGGCCAATGGGCAATGTAGTTGCCGACACTATACCTGAAGGCATTGATATGGAAAAACTGAATATTGCACTTGAACAGGCCTTTGCCGATACCATACCCTACAAAGGCACTTTCGCGGTAAAAGTAGTTTACAAAGGGCAGCCTGTAGCCGAAAAATACATAGAAGGAATGAGCCCCGACATTAGATTCCTGAGTTGGTCAATGGCAAAAAGCTTTACCAATGCACTGCTTGGAACTCTTGTAAATGATAAATTAATCGATATTTATGTACCTGTTGATATACCGCAATGGGCTAACGACGATCGAAGAGAAATAACTATGAACAACCTCATGCAAATGAACAGTGGCCTCGAATGGAACGAAGACTACGGGAATAGTTCTGACGTAAACAATATGCTCCATAAAGTAGGCGACATGGCTAAATTCACCTACGAAAAACCCCTTGAACAAACACCGGGAACCAATTGGGTATATTCATCGGGTAGCACAAACATTGTAAGTTACATTATACGTAAAACAATAGGAAACGATGCAGAATATCTGGCATATCCACGTACAAAGCTATTCAACAAAATAGGAATGCGCAGCGCAATTTTCGAGGTCGATGCATCAGGTACTTTTGTAGGCTCGTCGTATTTGTATGCCACCATGAGCGACTATGCCCGCTTTGGTCTGCTTTATCTCAACAAGGGAAACTGGCTGGGCGAACAAATACTGCCAGAAGGCTGGGTGGATTATTCCACAACTGTAGCCAAGGGTTCCGATGGACAATACGGAGCATTTTTCTGGTTGAATACTGAAGGCACGGATTACCCTGATGTTCCGCGCGACATGTTTTGCTGCCGTGGCCACGATGGGCAGTATATATACATTATACCTTCGAAAGACTTGGTGGTAGTGCGCACTGGATTTTCGAAAAAGGGAGAATTTGACTTAAACGGATTTTTAGCTGGAATTGTAAACACAATAAATTAAATTTATGAAGATACTTTGTATAGGCA
>SKHV01000120.1 GCA_007116765.1 Prolixibacteraceae bacterium
AACTGGAACAACTGGGGGCATGGATTAAGGAAACCTCGCTTTGCGGGCTGGGGCAATCGGCTCCAAACCCCGTGCTATCTACCATTCGCTATTTCAGGCACGAGTACGAAATGCACATTAAGGAACACAAGTGCGAAGCCGGAGTTTGCGCCAAACTGGTAAGGGCTCCCTGCCAAAGTGCCTGCCCAGCAGGAGTGGATGTGCCGGGCTTCGTTTCGCTTACGGGCGAAAAACGTTACGCCGAAGCTCTCAAGCTACACCGCGAACGCAACCCCTTTGCGGCCGTGTGTGCAAGGGTTTGCTTCCATACCTGCGAAGAAAAATGCCGCCGTACGTCAATCGACAGCGCGGTATCAATTCGCGGTGTAAAACGCTTTATGGTTGACCAGGAAATTACCATTCAGGTACCCGAAGTGCGTGAGAACGCGGAAAATGCAAAACGCAAAATTGCAATTGTAGGAGCAGGCCCGGCCGGGCTTTCGTGTGCTTATTTCCTGGCAAGGCTGGGCTACAAGCCGGTAGTTTTTGAAGCCGAACACCGGCCCGGAGGAATGTTGGTGCAAACCATCCCCGCCTACAGGCTTCCACGAGAAATACTAGCCCGCGAAATACGTATGATCGAGAATATGGGCGTTGATATACGCACCGGCATGGCCCTTGGAAAAGATTTCACGCTTAGCTCATTGAAAGAGGAAGGCTACGATTCGGTTTTCATTGGGGTTGGAAACCCCGAGGGTGTAAAACCGCCCATCCCGAATATCGACAGCGAAGGCGTGGTCGATGCCTTAAAATTCCTTCAAACATACAACCTGCGCGGCTCGGTGCCGGTGGGTAAAAACATAATTGTGGTTGGCGGTGGAAATGCAGCCATTGATGCCGCACGTACTGCTGTACGACTGGGTGCCGAGAAAGTAAGCATTGTTTACCGGCGCACCCAAAGCGAAATGCCCGCCTGGGCCGAAGAAATCGATGCGGCCGTTGAAGAAAAAATCGAACTGCTCACCCTGACCAACCCGAAGAAAATATTGAACCAAAACGGGAAAGTTTCGGGCATGTTCTGTGTCAGGATGAAACTGGGGACTTTCGATTCAAGCGGGCGACGCAGGCCGGTTGAAAGCGATGAGTCCTTTGTGCTCGATGCCGATCAGGTAATTATTGCAACCGGACAAACGCTAGATACAGCAAAAATAATGGGCGATGTGCCACTGGAATTGGTGAGCAATTCGCAAATCATGTACGATAGCCAAACCGGGCAAACCTCAGAACCCTGGGTGTTTACCGGAGGCGATGCAGCCACAGGCCCATCGTCGGTAATTGAGGCGGTTGGCGCCGGTGAACGCGCTGCCGTGGGCATCGATGAGTACCTGACAGGTGAGAAGCACGATTTTTGGCGTAGCGAAAAAACCAACGACACCTTTTTCGACCCCGAAGCAGAGCCTGCTAAATACCCGCGCACGCACATGGTAATGTTGCCTGCCGAACGCCGCATGCACAATTTCGATGAGGTTGAACTGGTTTGGCCCGAAAACGAAGCCGTACGCCAGGCCCGCAGGTGCTTAAGATGCGATTATGGAAACTAAACCAACTGACAAATATTATTCGAAACCATTTATTTACAAAGAAGATGAATAACACCGTATATATCAACAAGCAAGCCATTGAAGTGGCACCCGGAAGCACCATTTTAGAAGCAGCAGCAAAGGCCGGTATCAAAATCCCTACACTTTGCCATGTTGAGGGGCAACATCCCAAGGGAGCCTGCCGTGTATGCATGGTCGATGTGGAAGGGGCACGCAGCATGCTGGCATCGTGTACAACGCCCGTGACCGATGGCATGAAGGTGATAACCAACTCGCGAAAAGTGCGCGATGCACGTAAGTTCGTGGTTGAACTGCTTATTTCGGAACATTGCGGCGAATGCAAAACCTGCGTGCGCAACGACGATTGCGAACTTCAGCAACTGGCCGTTGAAATGGGTGTAATGGACATTGCTTACGAAGGGGAAACCCTTCATACCCGCATAGACGATTCAACCCCGGCACTTGTGCGCGACTCGGGAAAATGCATAAAATGCCGCCGTTGCATGACCGTTTGCAATGAGATGCAGGGCGTTGGCTCACTGGCGGCACAGGGGCGCGGTTTCGAATCGATTATTGGCCCGGCATTCGATCAGCAGCTTGATGGGGTGGTTTGCGTGCAATGCGGCCAATGTGCTGCAATATGCCCGGTGGGAGCAATTACCGAAAAAGAACACATCGACTTTGTATGGGATGCCATTGAAGACCCCTCGAAATTTGTGGTGGTGCAAACCGCACCTGCTATACGGGCTGCATTGGGCGAATGCTTCGGTTATGAACCCGGCACGCTTGTTACCGGCAAAATGGTGTCGGCATTGCGCTTGCTGGGTTTCGACCGTGTTTTTGATACCAACTTTGCTGCCGACCTCACCATTATGGAAGAAGGCACCGAATTGCTTACAAGGCTAAAAACAGCCATGGTTGACAAAAAACAAGTGGCACTGCCCATGTTTACATCCTGCTCGCCGGGCTGGATTAAATACGCCGAATATTTCCACCCGGGAATACTGGACAATATTTCTACCTGCAAATCGCCCCAGCAAATGTTTGGTGCTATAGCCAAAAGCTACATAGCCAAAAGGGAAGGTGTTGAACCCAAAGATATCGTGGTGGTTTCGGTTATGCCCTGCACGGCCAAAAAGTTTGAAGCCGCCCGCCCCGAGATGAATTCAAGCGGCTATCAGGATGTGGATTACGTGCTTACAACCCGCGAACTGGGGCGAATGATAAAGCAATCGGGCATCGACTTCAAAGCATTGAAAGACGATAAAATGGACTCGCCAATGGGTTCGGGCTCCGGTGCTGCCGATATTTTTGCAAATACCGGGGGTGTTATGGAGGCAGCCATACGTACAGCCTACGAAATAATTACCGGCCGCGAACTGCCCATGGAAAACCTGCACCTTAAACCGGTAGCCGGTTTGGAAGGCGTGAAAAAAGCCGCGTTAAAAATTGAAGGCTGTCTGCCCGACTGGGCTTTTCTCGAAGGGGTTGAGTTGAAAGTGGGCGTGGCACATGG
>SKHV01000065.1 GCA_007116765.1 Prolixibacteraceae bacterium
CTCAACTTCAGGCAGTATCCATTGTCCTTGAAAAACTGGAAGTCATTTCCGATATGTTTTATGGTTTTCCCTACGAAAACTATTTCGGTGCAGAAACGAGCGAAAAGCTGAGTATGATTTTAGCGGCAGAGGAGCATATTTTAGGACTTGAAGACGGAAAAAGGCGTTTCACCAATGAAGTAACAGCTCTGTCAAAAGCTTTTGCCATTGCCATACCCCACGAAGAAGCCCTCGATTTAAAAGATGAGGTTTCCTTTTTTCAGGCAATCAAAGCACGTTTGGCAAAGTTTGACAGCAGCGAATCCGGAAAAAGCGATGAAGAAATTGAAACAACCATCCGCCAGGTCATAGACCAGGCTTTGGTTTCTGAGCAAGTCATAGATGTTTTTGATGCGGCCGGCATAAAAAAGCCCGACATATCCATTTTATCTGAAGAATTCCTCATGGAGCTCAAGGGCATGGAGCATAAGAACGTGGCGCTGGAGGTGCTAAAGAAATTGCTCAACGACGAAATCAAAGCCCGTTCAAAAAAGAATTTAGTCCAGAGTCAATCGCTCAAAGAAATGCTGGAAAGTTCCATCAAGCGATACCACAACAAAATACTCACCGCTGCGGAAGTAATGGAGGAGCTCATCAAACTCAGCAAAGAAATTGTCAACCTCGACAGCGAAGCCCAGAAGCTGGGACTCACCGAATTTGAATACGCCTTTTACACAGCCGTTGCCAACAACGACAGTGCAAAAGACCTAATGCAAAAAGACAAATTGCGGGAACTGGCCGTCATTCTAACCGAGCGCGTAAAACAAAACGCCTCCATCGACTGGACAATAAAAGAAAGCGTCCGCGCCAAGCTCAAAGTAATCATCAAACGCACCCTACGCCAATACGGTTATCCGCCAGACATGCAAAAACTGGCAACAGAAACGGTACTCAAACAAGCAGAGATGATTGCGAAGGAGTTGATGGGGAGGTGATGGTTTTATTTGGGGGGATAGGGTTATAAACCTAATTGTTGTTTTGTAAGATTGGTTAATAGCGATTTTAATACTTCCATCGAAATTGAACTGAGCTTTTTTCCTAACGTTACTTTTGCCTTTTGCCAAATTGTATCATTTCTAGCTGCATCAAGAAATTCATGGCCTTGCCAAGTTAAACTTGTTGCCACCCAGTTAAACCCATCTTTTGTTGACAAATCTCTTGCCTCAATGTAACCAGCCTCGCTCAAAATTTTTATATGGTAAGATACCACATCAGCTGAGTAGCCTTCTATTTCGGGTCGAAACCAATCATTTGGGGATTCTTTTTGTTCTAACTCAATAAGAATCGTTCGAATTAAATCAATATCTCTTTTCATAATGTGTTTATTAAAATCGTGTGTTTTAAAGCCCCTGTGAACGTATAATACTGGAAAGTGACCGTTTATACACTTCACCGTTAAGCATTTTATTATACGCACTTAAATACACTACATTCCTTCCTTCCTCATTTGGTTGGTCACTCGGCAAATGGGTTAAAGCAAAATCTATTCGTAATCGACTTGATACAATTGCAAACTGAATTGGCATTTTCACTTCCCCTCCTTTTTCTTCTATATGCTTATTGAGAAATTTCAACCACGACAAGATAGCCAGAATTTCATCATCAGTAAATTCAAACGATGTTACATCTACAATCTGGTAATTATCCTGCATACGCTTTTGGGCAAGTTTATGAAAAGTGGTTTTTTTCATATTTTGAAGTGATTTACTCTTTAATCATTTTTGAGGGGTCTACAATTCTCAATTACGTCTTAAATTCGCCAAAAACGGTTTCAGAAACATCGAGCAACAACTGGATTTTCTCTTGTAAGTCACGCTCAAAATCATCAGAATCAAGGCTAAATAAGGTTTCCCAATTTTCCCAGTTTTCATATTTATCAAATTTCTTTCGTGCAATCCACCATTTATTATTTGATAAATCAAACCCATTTAATGCAAGTTCTTCTTTATACAATTTTACTTTTTCAGGATTTTTCCAATAAAAACCACTTTCCTCCAAAGACAGCCCAAACAAAAAGTTCCTAAAACCCTTACTAACACCAAGTTCAAAAGTAATTTTCATACCATCAGGTAAACAATCAGATTTTATTGAAAAAGACTTCCATGAGGAATCATGCTCCAAAAAACTGCTTGTATTTAATTTTAATTTGAGTTCAGGGTCACCGGAATTTCTTCGCAAATCATTTAAAATTTTGGAAACTTTTTCAATTCGCGGAATCACCTTTTTTTCCAAAAAGTTTTTTCTCACTTCTCCTTGTGCCCTCACAATTGAGATGAATGCATTTCTATTATTTTCCGTTTCCAGTATCTTTTGACAAATATTCTGCGCCATGGCTTTGTTGGTGTTTTGGTGGGTTAGTTTTTTTACGAGATTTAGGTATTGCACTATTGATTCTCTCAGGATTGGTTTTGTTGATGACGCTTGAATACACAGTTCCAGCCAACGACAGATTGTGGAACTATATGAAATGGGGGTGTATTTTTTGAAGCTTTTGTGGTACTTGCTTTCATCGCCATTTAAGGTAAGAAAAAGCAGCTTTCCGTTTTTCGAAAAATTATGATACCGCTCCAATTGATATTGCTGTTCATCAGCATACACTTTATTTTCGATCATCACACAGTCGCCATTTAACCGGATTAGAATATCAATCTTACCTCCTGTTTTTGCTTTGGAATCTACTTTTCCACAGTAATGTTCCGTATCAACCTCGGCTTTGTCACAAACATCTGTATCGATAAGGTTACTCCACTTTTCAGCTCCTTCGTTGCTGTTCTCATCTAAAATTACCTGAAAAAAGAGTTTTAAAAACTCGCCTCCCATGGCGTGTCTCCCTTTGGGGTTTAACAGTTCAGCAATAAACCGGGAATGTGTTTGTTCTTCTTTGCTTTCCATGCGCAAAATAGAAAAAATATTGAAATTTTCCCCAGTTGCATCAGCAACCCTTTCATAAGACTCCACAATCGTGTTGACCTCACTAAGTAATTGCTGAAAATCAATATTCAATTTAGAAGTAGATGCGGTTTTGTCCATACATATTGTTTTTACTACA
>SKHV01000336.1 GCA_007116765.1 Prolixibacteraceae bacterium
AAAACAATGTTTTCGGGTTCGAATTGAACTTCAAGTGCACCGTATACCTCGGGAGTGGCCGGCAAAAGATAACACCCATGCGCAGCACTGTAACGCGACATTGAAAATCGTTTGATTTTTTCAATCACAAAAACCGATTTCGGAACATATACCTGCATATACTTATTGTCTGCAGAATGTGGTTTTACGGTTATTGTACCCCTTTTTGTGGCTGTCTTTTTCTGTATAAAATCGTCAGGAAGAAAACCGGGCGATTCAAGCACCTCCTCAATTTTTTCCTTCACTTTAGGATGCCTTGTTGCCAAATAAGCCTGCTGTTGCTTGTTCCAGTAAACACCCTTTATTTTCAGTAGTTTACGACTATGCTCAGCACTGTAATGCATACTAAATACCCAGTACTTCCCCAAGTTGTTGAACAATTCCAATTTGAGCTTTTGGGCAAGCGGTTTTTCATCCGCTTTATGTTCCCGTGGTACTTCTGCCTGAGAAGTACCGGGAAGTTTCGATACCTCTGGCTGCTGCTTGTCCACAGCATCAGAATTGATATCTATGGGTGGAATTTCTCGGCTTTCGGCGCCGGCCACCAGCTCATTTTCATCAGTCCCTGCATCAGGGGTTTCAACTTGTATCTTATCAAAATGCACTTTCAATATGCTGAAATTTTCAGCAGAATATGCCATATACCAGCATTTCTTTGTTTTGCTGAAATAGGCTCCAAGCGCTTTAAGCTTGTTGTTTATGCTTGTGTCGAAGTTAAAAAAAATACCAATTCGATACAAACCGCGGTGATGAATTTTCTTTAGTACGAGGGTCATTTTTATCAATGCTGGCGATTAGCCATGTAAGTTATGAAAAGAAGATTGAATTCGCAATATACAAAGCGCTGCCTCGTCAGTCACATCTTTAAATGCAATGGCGGGTTTAATATTGAGTGGAAAATGACCTGCAATATAATAATTATTTTAATTTCATAAACATAATTTTGTGGTTTATAGTCAAATATTGGATAGCGCCAGTAAAATGTGATTCAAATTAAACCCATTCTGAGTTTTTAGCAAGCAATTTGGAATCCCAAAGTGGGTTCAATGTAAATACAAACAGTTTCTTAATCCATTACGAGAAACACGTAATCATCTACGTCAATTTTGAAACGACCTTTCGTCAAACGTATCTTTAATGAATAAATACAAAAATATAGAGCATGACAATTTTCACCAAAGACGGGAGGTTGATGATACCTATCAGAAACCGAAGGCGAAGAACCAATGTTTCAGAAGATGGTGTGAGGTATGTTGTAAATAAAGCATACTGTCCAAAGGGTTGTAATGTGGTCGATAACGATGTCGAAGTAAACGGTCTTCCCGGCTTGCGCCTTGCTTTTCAAAATACCGATGGCAAAGGAGAATTGGTAATTTCAGCTATCGAAGGCGATTTCGATAAAGTAGTACTTTCGGGTAAATTAACTAAAGGACAAAAAAATACAGTCATGTGCCCGCACTGTCATACCCCTTTCAAAAAGCTTGTAAATTGCAATTGTAATCCCAATGCCGAAATGGTTGTTTTAGGCCTTACACCAAAACTGAACTTCAACAATGCCATAACTTTTTGTAACATTACCGATTGTTCAAACGGATCATTTATAAAATCGGGCGAGGCTATTCTACATGTTCGATTAATGGCCTGATTGGCTTTTAATCTTATTTTTTCATATTTTATTTTAAATACGCGTGCATATCAATGCAAATGTTTAACAATTATTTCTAATTTTGATGCTTAAGTTCTATGTTTAAATACATAGTTTTATAAACCAAAATTTATTAGTATCAAATTATTAAGTAGATAATAATTAAACACATAAGACTCATGAAAATTTCCTATCTGAAAAGCGTATTGATTTTGAGCATGCTGTTGGTAGTAATTACGGCATGCAACCGTTCGGGTAAATCCACATCCGACTCAAAAGAAGCAGTTGTTGAAGTCGAAGTTTTTGATGCCGTAAAAATTAAAAACGAAATAGTTGAAATAATTCAGGAAATACCCGATACCCGCGAAATAGCCGAAATGGTGAAAACAGCAGGCGCATCGTACATCCTCGATTTGACTGTGCCAGTCGAAAGTGCCGAAAAAATGCTAACCTCAGCACAATTGGGTATGGGCATGGGAATGTACGCCTTCGACATGCAATACGCCAACGTGTATAACCGCATCGACAAGGTAAACGAAATTGTAGCCTTGCAGCAGCAATTGGTTGTGCGTGTAGGAGTTGAAAACGAACTATCGCAACTGCAAAAATACATCGACAGGCTCAGGGCCAACGCCAACCACCCCGACTCGGTCGACTACCTGGTTACACAAGCCATGAACGACGCCAACAGGCAACTTGCCGCCAGCGATCGTGCCGACATTTACGCCTACACCGTAATAGGAGGCAACATTGAGGCCATGTATGTAATGAGCCAGCTCGCCATTTTAGCCAACAACAATACTCAACTTCTTGCTCTTATTGGTGAGCAGCGCGAACGCATCAGCACCATGTTTTCCCTGTTCGAACTCATGTCGTCCGATCCCGGTATCAAACCCGTTTACGATGGTCTTTTACCCGTTTTCAACCTTTTCGAAAACAACGAAACCATCACCGAGTCGCATCTTATCGAAATGGTTCCCGTTATCGAAAAAGTACGAAACTCACTCATTTAGAATATAGTAAATAAAATATTCATCAGGCGGGCTACGGCCTTCATCTGCAAGTGCCCTTGTCGTGCCTGTGTGCCGCTCCGGGCGGCAAGTAGCTCCCTATGGTCGCTCTTGCCGCCCGGCGTCACATCAGGCCCGCCCGCGTGCAGCTTTCCGCTTCCGGCCTGCCCGTGAGCTGCACCCAACCAAGCTGTGCCTGAGCTTGAAACTTTTCCATTGGTGGCAACAATAGCTACCAACATATCGCAGCTACGCAGCTTTTTGTTGTAGATAATAACCATTGACTTAATGACTCTTAACTAACTATTTCATTTGATGTGTCATCCTGAGCTTGCCGAAGGATCCCTCCTAACGTCGGAAACGAAGTTCAGCGTAGCTAATGACACTAATAT
>SKHV01000510.1 GCA_007116765.1 Prolixibacteraceae bacterium
TAGTCCATTCAATACCGTTGGCTTCGCAATAGGCCGTATCAATATGGTCATAGCCAATGGTTGCTGTGGCTATCATTTTTACCGATGAGCCTTCGAGCAATTCTTTGTTGCAAATTGTACGTGTACGCGTAATTATGGCATCGGCATCCTCAGCAATCTCGGGACTTGTATCTTTGCCCGGCAGGTAAATCACTTTTGCAAAAGGTTCCAGAGCCCCTTCGATATATGGTATTTTATTATCTACAATTATTTTCGTTTTCAGTAGTGTTGTTCATTTGCTGATCTTCAATAAGCTTAACTGCATTTTCCAGTCGTTGTTCATCAAAACCACTTATAATTTCATAGTTGAAACTATGCTTTTCAAGTTCTTCTATGTAAATACGATGAAGTTTTTCGCGATTTTCTCCCCCATTTTCCCTTACAGGGTCTTCTACCCAGGGCAGGTCTGTATCGCAAAGCAAAAAAAGGTCAATGTCGCTTTTCAGCAATTCGTTGTCGAGCCATTCGGGATGCTTTCCATAAACAAAATCGAACCATACCTTTGTAATAATCAGCCATGTATCAAAAATAACCATTGGCGATTTATATTGAATATTATTGGTGGCCTCGATTTGTTTAAGCGCAATTTGCTCTACATCGGCATAGGTATATTTTCGGTTTAAATTCTCGACATATTCGCGTGCCAGCTCAGGAATGTACGTCGCATTAAATTGCCTGGCAAGGCTTTGAGCCAGTGTGCTTTTCCCGGTTGATTCGGCTCCGGTGATTACTATTTTAAACTGTTTGCTGTTCATCTTTCCTTTGCATGTCCTTTTTCCATTCAATGTACCCCCACACAGCGGCAATGGTGTAAATCACAAACATAATTGAAGTCGGATAAAGTCCTTTATAAACGTAAAGCATTAATGATGTTGAATTAACCACTATCCAAATTAACCAATGCTCCAGTATTTTACGGGCCAGCATCCATGTGGCCACTATACTGAAAGCTGTGGTAAAGGCATCGCCTGCCGGAACAGGTGAATCGGTGTAATTTTTCAAAATGAAATAAATGAAAAAACTCAAGCCAAGGGCAATTCCCATTAAAACCAAGAACTGCTTACGCCTCACTTTCCTTACCGGCAAAGGTTTGCGGCCTTGTGAAGTTTTAATGCCACCCGACCAAAGCAACCAACCGTATATGCTCACCCACACGTAATAAAACTGCAAGGCCATATCGGCATAGAATTTCGACACGAAAAACACATAAATGTATAAAGCCGAAGTTAAAAAGCCCAGCAACCAGGTAAGCAGGTTTTGCTTAATTGACAGAAAAACATAACTAATACCCAGTATTGTGCCCAAAACTTCGACCCAATTACTGAGTAACCACTCAAAAAGCATGCTACTATTCATGAATAGTTCCCTGAATGATAGAGTTGTAGTAATTTTGTTCAGTCAAAATATCAACAGCTTTCAAAATGGCATCGTCGTCGCTGTTTAGTATATCATAAAACTCGTTGGTTCCCCATAAATCACGAGCCACAAGAGCTTTCAGATGCTTACGGGCATGCTCGGTGATGAAATCGATTGATTCAGGGTCGGGCTCAATATCCTGCTCTCGGCCTGCATTCCAAAGACTGTTCAATTGATCGTCGCTGATTTCGTATTCATTTTTGAACAAGTCGAAAGAAGAATATGTATTTTCAAGCTTACTTCTGTTTTTGTCCACAAAGTCGAGTACAAACTGGTTTACAACACTCATGCGAACCAGCCGGTTATAGTAGGCATAATTTGCCGATGTATCGATGGGAATAAACACATCGGGGATAATGCCTCCACCACCGTAAACTGTACGTTTATTGATAAGCGTTTCGAAAGCCAGCGAATCGGCTACATGAATACTGTCGCGACTAAAAAGCTCACCACTTTCAACACGCGAAAAGTAATCGCGTCGATAATCTTCCACACCACCATCGTATGGTTTTTGAATGCCTTTTCCGCTCGGTGTATAATAGTGAGCCGTAGTCAATCGAATAATTGAGCCATCGGTTAAAGGGTATGGCTGTTGCACCAGTCCTTTTCCAAACGAACGACGACCGATGATCACTCCCCTGTCCCAATCCTGAATCGCACCGGCCACAATTTCGCTTGCCGAAGCAGATCCGTTGTCGATCAAAACTGCCACGCGTCCTTTTTCAAATTCGCCGGGAAGAATCGCCCTGTAATCCTTACGCGGATTATTCACACCTTCGGTATACACAATTAAACGATTCGATTCAAGGAACTGATCGGATATTTCGTGAGAAGCTTTTAAAAAGCCTCCACCATTACCCCGTAAATCGAGCACCAGATTTTCAACATTATATTTGTTCTTGAGATTTTGTATTGCTTCAACAAACTCTTCGGTTGTAGTAGCCGAGAACCGGTTTAGCTTAATGTAACCAGTATTTTCGTTAATCATGTACGATGCATCGAGGCTGTAAATTGGTATTTTATCGCGAATAATATTAAAAACCAGCAAATCGGCTTCACCTTTACGCTTTATACTTACCGCAACTTTAGTTCCACGGTCGCCTCTAAGCCTGTCGAAAACCATTTGATTCGTAAGGCTGACACCTGCAACCAATTCATCGTCGATGTAAATTATGCGGTCGCCGGCCTGTAAACCCACTCTTTCGGATGGCCCCCCCGGTATGGTTTGCACCACCAGTAAAGTATCGCGCATAATGTTGAACGATACTCCAATACCATCGAAACTACCCTGTAAAGGCTCGTTCATCTTTTCTACATCTTCGCGTGAAATGTAAACTGAGTGCGGGTCGAGTTCACTTAAGAGCTCAACAATTGCGACCTCGGTTAACTCCTCAAGGTTGGTATCTTCAACATAATAACTATTAATCAATTGAAGCAAACGGGTAAATTTACGCGCCTGACTAGTAATATCCTGACTCTGTGCAGTAAAAAACAAAAAAACTAATGCAAGAGATACAATTCCTTTTAATGATATTCTCATGTTCAAATCTTTTATAATGAATGAAATTTCGAGATGTAAATCCGAAATTCTTAATGCACAGCAAATATAACAGCTTTCATGCCACA
>SKHV01000015.1 GCA_007116765.1 Prolixibacteraceae bacterium
AATCGCATTTGAGAAAGAAAAATATTGATCGAGAAGATCCGTTTTC
Organism: Prolixibacteraceae bacterium; assembly: GCA_007116765.1. Lineage (GTDB taxonomy): Bacteria > Bacteroidota > Bacteroidia > Bacteroidales > Prolixibacteraceae > Roseimarinus. Next base: position 47 of record SKHV01000015.1, read on the forward strand.
TCAACAAATTTTTCGAGTAGTTTTCTCGAAAGCTTATCGTCATCAATAATTATACAATTCATGATTAGTTTTCCATGTTTTAGCCAAATATAATTAAATAAAGTTTTTTTAATGAAAAAAAAAAGACTTTTCTATAAACGATTCTTTGATAAAAATCTTTTCGCAATTAAGTCGCTTCCCTTTATTGTTGTTTTCAACCAATTTAACATCACTTCATTATTCTGTTCATCAGTCAATTGCCATTTTATTTCAGAATTTCTCATTTTATTAGTAAGATGATGCAGCACAATGGCAGCTGAAACTGAGATATTGAAACTTTCGGTAAAACCATACATTGGAATCTTCATAAATTCATCGGCATTACTTTTCACTTCGTCTGAAACACCTTTGAGTTCAGTCCCAAAGAAAAATGCAGCAGGGCCTTTATTCAAATCAAAATCATGCAAGGTTACATCATTTTCATGTGGAGTTGTGGCGATAATTCGATATCCTTTTTGTCGTAAATCGGTGATTGCATTCAAAGTATTATATTCTTGTTCATTATAATAGCTAACATTCAACCACTTTGAAGCCCCCATAGCCACATTGGGATCAATCTCAAATTTATTATTATTCTCAATAGCATATACATCTTGAATTCCAAAACAATCGCAGGTTCGCAGCACAGCACTTGCATTTTGGCTCTGATAAATATCTTCGAGTACAACTGTAATATACTTACTTCTATACGAAATTACTTTTTCGAAAAGGGAATACCGTTCAGGGGTAACAAACGATTGCAAATGCTTAATTAAAAGCTTAATATTATTCATAATTTAATTCAAAAAATAAAAAAGGGAAAACACTTATTGCTCTCCCTTCCAATCTTTTCTTTTAAAAAGTGTACTATACACTTTCAGCTAATTCGGTTCCGGGTTTGAATTTCACTACAGATTTTGCTGCAATTTGAATTTCTTTTCCAGTTTGAGGGTTACGTCCTGTGCGAGCACTTCTTTTTGCTACAGAAAATGAACCAAAACCTACTAAAGCAACACGGTCGCCAGATTTTAGTGCTTCACCAGTTGCTTCGATAAAAGCGTCTAAAGATTTTTTTGCATCTGCTTTTGTTAGGCCTGCTTTAGCAGCAATAGCATCAATTAATTGAGCTTTATTCATAAGTTGAGATTTAAGGGTTATAAAACTACGTTAACTATCACAAATATATTGTTTTTAGTGAGTTTTGCAAACTTTAGAGTCTAAAAAAAAATATAGATGTGCAGTAAAATAGGGGCATACAGCATATCTGAATAAAAATAGCACTTTTAAAACAAGCAAACTCATTCACCTAAATCGCTATGAATGAGACAATACACAAAATGACTTTAATATTAGACATTAAAAATATATTCTGAATAAAAAACTTTGATTTTATAATAAAAAAATGAAAATATTTATATATAGAACACTATCAAATTCTAATTTACACAAAATATTTTACACTTATGCTATAGTCAAACCTCTTAAAAATGTTTGAACCAACTTAAAACCAGCATTTTTTCTTTAGAAATTTCACTACATAATTAAATGCAAAAAGTAGAAGAAAAAATATTTCAATTTTAGATAAATTTTGTTTGGGAGAATCAAAAAAACATCTATTTTTGCAACGCATTTCGGGAGAGATGGCAGAGTGGTCGAATGCGGCGGTCTTGAAAACCGTTGTACCGCGAGGTACCGGGGGTTCGAATCCCTCTCTCTCCGCAAATTATGAAGGCAATCATTAGCAAAATCCTGTAAATATCACATTTACAGGATTTTCTTTTTTTACACACCCGCATATAAAAGCATAAAAAAAGCATTTATAAAGGTGCAAATTCGGGAGTCCTGCTTAGAACATCTATGCTATTCCCAACTTGACTCGTTTTTCTCTGATATGCTATGCTTTACGTTAAAGATTCTTTCATTTTAGCTATAGTTTTAATCCATAATATAAAGCAAAAAAATGACTGGAAAAAGTATTCTTACAATTCTTTATGTGCCAGAGTAAAAAAGAACAAAAATCAAGACAACAAACGGTTGTATGCACGCATAACCGTGAACGGTAAAAGAACTGAAATCAGTACCGGCCGGACAATGATCAAAGGAGTATTCAACACAAAAGCTCAGCGCTGTTTAGGAAAAACCAAAGAAGCTCAACAAATCAATCACTTTTTTAAATTTATTTTCGTAAAAGATAAATGGAATAAGGCAAGGGCTTGTAAGCAATGGCTTTGGTGTTACAGCTGAAACAATAAGAAGGTTTATAGTGGCTTGCCTCCTGTTGAAGCAGAGACCAAACCTAAAATTATTGAATTAAATTTAAAAAACCGTTCAGAACAAATTCCGAACGGCTTAATATTTATCATGTTATTGTCATTGCTTATTTTACTTCCCATGTGTTACCGCTACGGAACAGGTCATCGCAATTTTTGATTTTACTGCTTTGTTGCACCTCGGCAATTTGGGCTTCCATAGCATAATCGTAGGTCATTGTATCAACCGCACGAATAACCCCAAAAGCCATGGGCATTTCAGGAATAGTCATATTAATCAATGCCGAATGCAGATAAAGGTCGTTGTCTTTTGCATCGTGCACCAGAATATCGTCCATTGTAAAGCCATCTACACCTATTGTTACAGCTTTCAATTTACCGTTTATAAGCACAAGCCCCTTGTCCTGATTAACACCGTAAATCATTTTCTCACCGTGTTTCAGGTAAATCTGACGGTCTTCGCGGTTTTCACCCTTAGTAATTTCTTCGTGAATACCACTGCTGAATATCACACAATTTTGAAGCACTTCAACCACCGATGTGCCTTTAAATTCGGCTGCTTCTTTCAATATTTCCTGGCTCATTTTCATGTTTCCGTCAATGCTCCGTGCAAAAAAGGTACCACGTGAACCTAGCACAAGCTGTCCGGCAACAAATGGATCCTCTACTGTACCAAATGGCGAAGTTTTTGTTTTCGCACCCCGATCGGTAGTTGGAGAAAATTGACCTTTTGTAAGACCGTAAATTTTGTTATTAAAAAGAATCACATTGATATCAATATTACGTCGAACTAGGTGAATGAAGTGGTTGCCGCCAATAGCAAGAGCATCGCCATCGCCGGTAATTTGCCATACCTGTAGTTTAGGGTTGGCACTTTTCACACCGCTGGCTATTGCCGAACCACGCCCATGTATTGTATGAAACCCGAAAGTGTTCATATAATAAGGAAAACGCGAAGAACAACCAATACCTGAAATAACGGCATAATCGGCTTTATTCAGGCCCATCTCGGCCATTACACGTTGTACGGCATTCATTACGGCATGGTCGCCACAACCGGGGCACCAGCGTACTTCAGTGGTACTTTTAAAATCTTTTGCAGTATATTTGAATTCAGACATTGTTTATTCCTCCAATAATTTTGTTACACTTTCTTTAATTTCTTGAATCAGGAATGGTAATCCCTGCACCTTATTGAACTGGTGATAAGTAAACCCGGGCACTTTATCGCGCAATAGTGCGGCAAATTGTCCTAGGTTCAGTTCGCAAACAATAATTTTCTTGAATTTTGAAAATACCTCTGCAGTATTTTTGGGCAGCGGGTTAATGTAGTTGAAATGAGCAAGGCCAACTTTCTTACCTTCTTTTTTTAGTTCGCGGGCAGCACTTACCATGTGACCATAGGTACCACCCCAGCCTACCATCAACACATCGCCTTCTTCATGTCCGTAGATTTCAATATCAGGAATCATGTCGGCTACTTTCGCAACTTTCTTTGCTCTCAACTCACACATATACTGGTGATTTTCAGGCACATGACTTACTGTGCCCACCTCATCTTTTTCGAGGCCGCCAATTCGGTGTTCAAAGCCTTCCATTCCGGGGAAAGCCCATTCGCGAGCGAGGGTCTCATCGGTACGGCGGTAGGCCTTGAATTTTGAAGGGTCTTTAGCAATACGTGGTGTAATTGTGGGCATATCGGCCATAGTAGGTATTTTCCACGGCTGAGTTCCGTTACCCAGAAAGCCATCGGTTAGAAGCATTACAGGCGTCATACTTTCCAAGGAAATTTTTGCGGCAAGGAAAGCATATTCGAAACAATCGCTGGGCGTGCTGGCTGCTATAATAACCATGGGACTTTCACCATTACGCCCCCACATGGCTTGCATCAAATCCGATTGTTCGGTTTTAGTTGGCAAGCCGGTTGATGGGCCACCACGCTGAACGTTTACAACCACCAAAGGAAGTTCGGCCATAATAGCCAGGTTAATGGCTTCCGATTTCAATGCCAATCCCGGGCCTGATGTTGAAGTAACACCTAAATCGCCTGCATACGATGCACCTATTGCTGTACATACACCGGCAATTTCATCTTCGGCCTGAAAGGATTTCACGCCTAAGTCTTTTCTTTCGGACAATGCCTGTAATATTTCAGTAGCAGGTGTAATAGGATAAGAACCCAAAAATAATTCGAGTCCGGCTTTTTCTGCAGCAGCAATCAAACCCCATGCTGTAGCATAATTACCACTTATGCTGCGGTAAAGACCTTTTTCGATATCGGCAGCAGGCACCAAATACTGCGGCGTAGTGTGCTGCATGCTCATTCCATAGTTAAAACCTGCATGAAGCACATCAATATTTGATTGAAGAACTTTCTGGCTCTTTCCAAATTTATCTTTCAGAGCGTCTTCGATGATTTCAAGGGGGCGATTGAATATCCAGCTTACCAGTCCCAAAGCAAACATGTTCTTACTGCGCAATATCGATTTGTTGTCCATTTCGGAATCGATCAATGCTTCTTTTGTCATGCTGGTAATTGGCACTGCAAGTTTATGATAGTCGAGCAAATTTAGCTCGGTAAAAGGATCGTCGGTTTCGAATTTAGCCTTTTTCAGGTTTTTCTCGGTAAACGAATCGGCATCGTAAATAATGGTAGCAGAAGGCTCCAGAAATCTTGCATTGGCCTTAATAGCGGCGGGGTTCATTGCAACTAAAACATGCGCTTTATCGCCAGGCGTTGTAATTTTGGTTTTACCAAAATGCACCTGAAAACCCGATACTCCGCCCACAGTTCCTTGAGGCGCCCTAATTTCAGAAGGATAATCGGGGAAAGTAGAAATATCATTTCCTACCAACGCCGTAGCATCTGAGAACAGGGTTCCTGTTAACTGCATACCGTCTCCCGAATCGCCCGAGAACCGAATGGCCACTTCTTCCAATTCAATTACTTTAGTTTCCTTTGTCATAATATATAAATGAAGTTGATTTTGATTCGATTAAAAAAGCTTTTCAATATAGTCTTGTGATTTTAGACTTCAAAAAACATGACTTTTATTAGCTTTTTAGATGTATGCAAATTTAATGAAGATGATGGAATTTTCAAGAATATGAGTAAATCAATCATTTAAAAATGGATTTTTTAACTTAAAAATTACACTTCATCGAACTGAAAAACCCATTTTTGTGTTTTATTTGGTTAATCAAAAATATAAATCATGGCACTTATAATACCTTTAAACAACAAGTCTCCTGAAATTGGGAAAAATTGTTTCATTGCACAAAATGCAACCATAGTTGGCGATGTAGCCTTAGGCGACAATTGCAGTGTTTGGTTCAATGCAGTAATACGTGGCGATGTGCATTATATTAAAGTTGGAAACAATGTAAATATACAGGATAACGCAGTGATTCATGCCACCTATCAAAAATCACCCACCAACATAGGCGACAATGTTTCAATAGCCCACGGAGCAATAGTACACGGCTGCACAATAAATAATAATGTACTAATTGGCATGAATGCCGTAGTACTTGACGATGCTTTAATCGAAAGCAATTGCATAATTGCAGCAGGAGCAGTGGTTACAAAAGGTACTGTGGTAAAATCTGGGTCGGTTTATGCCGGTTCGCCTGCAAAAAAAATAAAAGACTTAAGCCCCGAACTGCTTAAGGGTGAAATTGAACGTATTGCCAATAATTACAGCATGTATGCTTCGTGGTACAAATAATATTATCTGCAATGCTTAGTAAATTACAGTTCAATTGCATCACACGCTATAAATAATTTTTGCTATTATAACAGCTTTAAAACCAAAAATAATGAACAAAACCGACAACAATCACAACATTAAACGTATTTCTGAAATAGCCGAAAGCCTTGGGCTTGACAAAGATGTTATTTTACCTCATGGGCATTTTATTGCGAAAATTCCTGTAAGTGTTCTCGAAGACAGAAAAGATAAGCCCGATGGCAAATTGATTCTTGTAACCGCCATGACCCCTACTCCACAAGGTGAAGGAAAAACAACTACGACAATTGGCTTAGGCGATGCACTCAGCAAAAGCGGACTTAAAACAACAATTTGTTTACGTGAGCCTTCGCTGGGCCCATACTTTGGTATTAAAGGCGGTGGAACAGGTGCCGGCAAGGCTCAAATCATGCCTGCCGAAGATATCAACCTGCATTTTGTGGGCGATATGTACTCGGTAAGCAAAGCAAACAACTTGCTTGCTGCTATGCTCGACAACCACTTACAACACGGAAACGATCTAAAAATTGACCCAAGACGTATTACATGGCGAAGGGTAATTGACCTAAACGACCGTGCATTGAGGCAAATATTCATTGGCCTTGGAGGAGTACTTAACGGTGTTCCCCGTCAGGATGGCTTCAACATTACCCCCGCATCGGAAGTTATGGCCATGCTCTGCCTCGCCAGTAATTATCATGATTTAGGCGAAAGGCTTGGACGTACAATAGTGGGATTCACCCATGCTAAAGAACCAGTGCATGCACGCGACCTGCAAGCCGAAGGAGCAATGCAAATACTATTAAGGGACACCATTCATCCTAATTTAGTGCAAACCATCGAAGGTACTCCGGCCTTTGTGCATGCCGGCCCTTTTGCAAATATTGCACAAGGAACCAACTCAGCCATTGCCACGCGTATGGCGCTTAAACTGTCAGATTATGTAGTTACCGAAGCTGGCTTTGCATCCGATTTAGGAGCCGAAAAATTCTTCGACATAAAATGCCGCATTGCAGGCTTAAACCCCTCGGCTACGGTTATTGTAGCTACTATAAGGGCATTAAAATACCATGGTTGGAAGAATGAAGATGGTGGTTTTGCAAACCTCGAAAAGCATGTTGAGAATATCAAACAATTTGGTCTTCAACCCATTATTGCCATCAATAAATTCGACGACGATACGCAAGAAGATATCAATGAAGTGATCCAACACTTTGCTGCACAAGGTGTAAAAGCCATTATTGCATCGCATTTTGCAAATGGTGGTGCAGGCGCTCTTGAATTGGCCGAGGCTGTTGTTGAATCGGTTGAAAGCAATAAGAATAACAAAATTAAATTCCAATATCCCCTCGAAATGCCAATTGATGATAAAATTAGAACATTAGCCGCAAACCTTTATGGTGCCGACGGTGTTGACTTTTCACCCAAAGCACTGGCCGACATAGCCCTGATTGAACGTCACGGATTTGGAAACCTGCCGGTGTGTATTGCCAAATCATCTAAATCGCTATCAGACAACGATAAACTACTGGGACGCCCTCGCGGGTTCAAAATCACGGTGAACGAAGCACGTGTATCGGCAGGAGCAGGCTTTGTAGTAATTATTTGCGGAAACATAATGACCATGCCCGGCCTGCCTAAAGAACCGGCTGCCGTTAGAATGAAACTATTACCCGACGGAAGGGCTGTTGGGCTTTCTTAATAGTTTTGTTTTATGATGGAGTTTTTAGGGTATGCTATTCACCGTACAAAGCATCGCGCTGAGCTTTGATTTTCTCGTTGCTTTCGTACTCTGAATAATCCATTTGCTTGTCAATTGTACCATTGGGCGTAAGCTCAATTACACGGTTACAAACAGTATTGATAAACTCGTGGTCGTGCGACGCCATAAGTACACTTCCGGGGAATTGTGTAAGACGGTTGTTGAAAGCCTGAATCGATTCCAGATCGAGGTGATTTGTAGGTGTGTCGAGCATCATCACGTTGGCATTGCGCAACATCATACGAGCAATCATACACCTCACTTTTTCACCACCCGAAAGCACGTTGGCTTTTTTATAAACCTCCTCGCCTGAGAAAAGCATTTTTCCTAAATAACTGCGCAAGAACATTTCGCTGGTATCGCTCGAAAATTGACTTAACCAATCAATCAGGCTCAAATCTTTCTCGAAAAACTCGCTATTTTCGAGGGGTAAATATGCAGTAGTAATGGTTTGCCCCCATGTAAATTCACCTGAATCGGGCTTTTCATCGCCATTTAATATTTCAAAAAGAGCAGTCATTGCGCGTGTATCTCGCGACACAAAAACTATTTTATCGTCTTTTTCAACAGTAAATGTTAAATCTTTGAACAGCAACTCACCCTCAAAACTTTTGCTAAGGTCTTTAACTTCAAGAATATTGTTTCCTGGAGCTCTGTCGGGAGTAAAAATAATGCCCGGATATTTTCGGGTTGAAGCTTGAATATCTTCAATATTCAGCTTTTCTATCATTTTTTTACGGCTGGTAGTCTGTTTCGATTTAGCCACGTTGGCACTAAAGCGGGCAATAAATTCCTGAAGCTCTTTCTTTTTTTCCTCTGCTTTTCGGTTTTGTGCCTGTTGCTGGCGCAACGCTAACTGGCTCGACTCGTACCAAAAGCTGTAGTTGCCGCCAAACATTGAAGCTTTACCAAAATCAATATCAACTATATGGGTGCAAATTGAGTCAAGAAAGTGACGATCGTGCGATACAACCAGCACGGTATTATCGAAATTGGCCAAATAGTTTTCGAGCCAGGTAATGGTTTCCAAGTCGAGGTCGTTGGTAGGCTCATCGAGCAAAAGGTTGTCGGGCTTTCCAAAAAGGGCTTGCGCTAACAGCACTTTCACCTTGATTTTCCCATCCATTTCCTCCATTTGCTTGTTATGATATGATTCTTTAACGCCAAGTCCGCTCAAAAGCGACGCAGCGCTATTTTCGGCATTCCAACCATCCATTTCGGCAAAGCGCTCTTCAAGTTCAGAAGCCAACATGCCGTCGGCCTCAGTAAAATCGGTTTTAGCATAAAGCTCCTCTTTTTGCTTCATGTTTTCCCAAAGCTCTTCATGCCCCTTCAGTACCGTGTCAAGTACCGAAAATTCGTCGAACGCAAAGTGATCCTGCTTCAACACCGAAAGCCTTTCTCCTGCACCAAAAGAAACCGAGCCTGTAATGGCATCTACTTCACCGTAAAGCATTTTCAGAAAAGTTGACTTACCAGCACCATTTGCGCCAATAACACCATAGCAGTTACCTGCCGTAAATTTCATATTTACATCCTGAAATAAAACTTGCTTGCCAAACTGAATGCTTAGATTTGAAACTGTAATCATTTAATATTTATTTTAATTGTATTTAACGGGCGGCAAAAGTAAGTATAAAAACTTTGCACACAAGTAGAAGCTGCATTTGGTAATGAAGAATTAATAGCACAAATAAAACATATGCCTGTAAGACTTTAACCTACAGGCATATGTTTATGTGCCCAGAACAAGACTCGAACTTGCACGCCCTAATCGAGCACCAGCCCCTCAAGCTGGCGTGTCTACCAATTTCACCATCTGGGCAGATGATTTGTTTTCAGAACGGATGCAAAAGTATAAAATTCCGCTTTCTATCCAAAAATAAAGAATATTTTTTTTATATGTAGATTATTGATGCCGCTTTTCATACTGCGTATCAACAATTACTCCCTGTTCGTCTATTTCAAAACGATAAATTTCTTCTTTAATAAATGATGGGCTTACCCTGGGGTCAAGCGTAAAACTGCCTGTCCCTATTTCGGTTTCCTTAATTACAGTTTCTTTTATATAAATGAACATCACATTGCCATTCTCTAATTCCAAAACCCGACTAGGCTCACCAAATTCGGACAAAAGAGTTTCGCGTCCTTGACCTTCGTATTGTCTCGAAATTTTTCGATTAACACTACAGGCGCTCAAAATGAACAAAATAGCAAAAAAAGTAAACATCCTCATAGTCATCTTCAAATCAATCCCTTATACTCATTATATATTTCCGACTGGCTGGAATACGCTCAATCACATCGGGGCTTTCATCTTCAATATAATAGTGTTCAATATTTGTATATTGAGCTGCTTGAAGAACTGCCGGAAAATCGACCTGACCAGTTCCAAGAACCACATCGTTTTCGCGTGAAGTTCTACCCGAAAAGTCGCCTGTTGCATCTTTTTTTAAATCTTTCAAATGCATTAAGCGGAATCTATCGGGATAGGTGTACAGCAGCTCCACCGGATCAATGCCTGGGTGAACTGTCCATAGAAGATCCAATTCGAAGCTCACAAAGCGGGGGTTAGTGTTCTGAACAATATAGTCGAATAAAGTACCATCTTTATAATGGCTAAATTCATACCCATGATTATGGTAACAAAAGAATAAACCTCTTTCATGTAATATATGACCGGCATGGTTAAAGTCAGTAACTGCACGACGTGCATCTTCAATTGTAAAGTCGCCTTCATGCGGGATCCAGGCCACCCTCACGTAATTCGCACCCAATTCTTTTGCATCGCGAATTACTTGTTCAATATTACTGTTCAATGCATCGTAACTAACTCCATACGATGTGCATATCATCTCTCTTTCATCGAGCATTTGTCGAATTTCTCCGGCCGTACTACCAAATAAATTTGAAAACTCGATATTGGTAATGCCCATATCCTTTATCAAGTCGAGCGTGCCGGGAATATCTTTGGCAAAATAATCCCGAAACGAAAAAGAAACAACTCCAGGGTCAGGAACCAGCGTTTCTTTTCGTTGGCATGCGTTAGTGCAAATAAACACGATAACTAGTATAATAAAAACCCCGTAAATATTTCTCATAACTACTTGTTGTTAAGCAATAATTATCTATTTCTATTTTTTCCGAGCTATTTCAAGTGCTTTAGTATTGGTGTAATACTTAGCAAGCATATTGGGTACCTCCCACTCAGGCAATTTACCATCGACCAAAAATTGCAGGTATTTTTCGGCTACCTCGGCAAAATGAGCTTCGTGTCCAATGCGATAGTAATCAGGAACATCAACCCTAAAACCTTCGGAAGTTTCAGCTAGTACGATTCCTGAAATTTCTTCTGTAACGTATAAGAACCCATCTAGAACATCGTTTTTCCACTCATCAGTTATATTTTTATCGGCCGGCACAATAAATAGCATAGGCACAAAGCCTTCATCACTACCCTGTCTGATGATGAGGTCTGATTTTGATCCGCGCATTACCGAAAAATGGGTGTCGCCTCCACCTTCGGGTGCAGCATAATCCCACACTACCGAAACTTTAGCATG
>SKHV01000339.1 GCA_007116765.1 Prolixibacteraceae bacterium
AGGGTGTATTTCCTATTAAGCTTGCCGCAAGCTTATTTATATCCGGTATATTTGGTCTGGCCTCAAATTTTGTGGATGCTCATGCCATTCTTAATTATTTTCCTCTATTTAATTATTAATTATTTCTTCAAAAATAAAATATTGCGTTATTTGAATATTTCACATACAGTATTGGCTTTAGTTGTTGTGTTAGTTGGATATACTAAAAATGTCGAATACAAAATTGAAAAGCTACTAGCACTCGATAGCGAAATGTATTTTGGCAACTATGGACGGGCAAAGCAGTTGGCAGATGAATATAAGCTTGAAAGTACTGTAGGAGCATATTTTCATAATTTAATCAATGCGCATCTGGGGTTGTTAGCCGATGATTTTCTTGAAGTCAATCAAACCGGGCCGCAAGGTTTGTTCCTTCAGGTTGACAATCGACAAAATTACATGACCATACTTTTCAGCAATGAATTGTATTACTTCTTAGGTGATGTAAACGGCTCGCAACATTCTGCACTATTAGGGATGATTTTTGCACCCAATGAGTATACTTCGAGGCTGTTGCGCCGGCTTGTACATATCAATATCATTAATGGAGAATATGCGCTAGCTCAAAAATACATCGATTTGCTTAAGCAAACACTTTTTCATCGGGAATGGGCTGCTAGAATGGAGCAATATCTTTATAACGAAGAACTTTGTAATAATACTTTGTGGATTAGCCAGAAACGTAAATTAGTACCCGATTCTAAAATCCTCAGGCGCCCTAACGACTTCGAAAAATCGATGCACTTATTACTTGACAAATGCGATAATGAAAATGCCTTGAATTATTTATTGTGTTATTACTTGCTCAATAAAGATATTGAAAGTTTTGCCCGCATATATTTTACTTCAAATGCACAAAAGACAAATCGTATACCTCATGTTTACCAGCAGGCATTACTAATATATTACATCAATAATCAGCATTTGGAGATATGGAAAAATCTTAACATTGATAAAAATGTAATGGTCAATTTTGAAAAATACACCCAAGTATTTGAAGAAAACAGGGGGCGCGGCGACAATTTAATGCCTGAGTTTGGTAATACTTATTGGTTTTATTATCATTATGCTAATGTTCAAATCAGATAAATACATAATCAATATACCATTTTTGCTATTGTGTTTGTTTACTATAGCATGCAGTAATTATTCAGTCGATAATTACAAGGAGATTGATAGCTACCCATCGATTTATCCCGATTATACCGACATTACAATTCCTTACAATATTGCACCTTTAAACTTCCTTTTTACCGATAATATTGAACAATATGAGCTATTGGTTCAGGGAGAACATGGCTCGTTGAAAATAAGAGGGAAGAACGCTGTAAGGTTCAGAATGTCATCATTTAAGAATATTGTTGAGCGTCATAAAAACAGCACATTAACAATTACAGTCTTTGTAAAGATTGACAATGAGTGGATTAAATACAAGCCTTTTGCATGGAGCGTGTCGTCGTATCCGGTTGATAATTACTTGACTTATAGGCTAATTGAGCCTGCTTATGAAGTTTGGAACGAAATTCAAATTGCCGAACGCAATGTGAGTAACTTTACTGAACGCATTATTGCTGCAAACAATATGGCCGATGGCTCTTGCATGAACTGTCATATAAGTAACAAAAATATTCCTGAATCATCGTTTTTTCATATACGACATCAAACTGGTGGGGGAACAGTGGTGTACCAACACGGAGAGCTTCGGAAAATTGATACTCGCACTGAAAATACTTTGTCAGCAGGAGTATATGGCAGCTGGCATCCAGGCGGAAGATACATCGCATTTTCAACCAACGAAATTATTCCCGAGTTTTACTCTACTCACGATAGACGCATGGAAGTTTACGATACCTCTTCAGGCTTAATTATACTCGATTTAGAGCGAAATGAAGTATTCTCAGCGCCTTCAATAGACCGTGCCGCTTATTTTGAAACCTTCCCCGAGTTTTCTGCCGATGGGAAAACGCTTTATTTTTGTGTGACCGATTCGCTTACTTTGCCTGAGGAATATGAGAAACTGAAATACAGTTTGTGTGCAGTTTCTTTTGACCCTGAAAGTGGCCGCATTGGGAGCAAAATTGATACGTTGTTCGACTCATCGCTTCACAACAAAACAGTCAGCCAGCCTCGGGTTTCGCCCGACGGCAAATACATCATGATTACTGTTTTTGAATACGGAACCTTTCCGGTTTGGCATCCCGATGCCCGTTTGTACCTGATCGATACTCAAACTTCAGAAATACTCAAACTGCCAGAAGTAAATAACAACGATAAATATTCCAATTCACATCATTCGTGGTCAAGCAATAGTAGGTGGTTTGTTTTTGCAAGTAAGCGCGACAATGGGATGTACGGGAAACCCTATTTCTCATTCATAGATGAAAATGGACAGGCACATAAACCATTTGTGCTTCCACAGAGAAATCCCGAGTTTTATCATTATTTTCACAAATCGTATAATATACCTGAACTTTTTTCTAAATCGAACAAGTTTAATGCATTAGACGTTGAACGAATATTTAAAAGTAAAGCCGAAACGGTTAAGTTTGTTGGGAAAGAATAAAGCGGTTAAGATTATTAATTAAGATGTTTAAAAGCAGATCAAGAATGAAAAGATTACTTAATGTCAGAATAATTACTCCTGTTGTTTTCAGCATTCTGGTGCTTTTTTTCTGGCAATTTGGATATCGGTATACTTTGTTTTTTCAAGAGCCATTGCAGCTGTTTTTGACAACAGGTAACTATTTCTGGGAAACCCTAAAACTACCTGCCGGTTTTGCGGGTTATTTAGGTGAGTTTTTCACTCAGTTTTATGTCATTCCTTTTGTTGGCCCACTCATTATTCTGTTTCTTTTGCTTTTATTGCAGTTTTTAGTAGAGAAAATATTTTGCTTTTATAGTAATTCAAATAAGTGGTTTGTTTTAAGTTATTTGCCTTCGGTAATTTATTGCTTTGTGTTGAGTGACGAGTTTTATTTGCTGAGTGGCCTTATCGCAATTATTATTGCAACGGCTCTGTCGCTTTTTGCAATTCACATTCGTAATGGGAAAACACGTGCGGTGTCAATAAGTGCTTTAATAATTGTGGCTTATTTTATTTCGGGAGGAGCATTTTTTATTTTCTTGTTCACCGTATTGGTAGCTGAATTCATAGGCAGAAAAAAGAGACAAAATTATTCTAAAGCTCCAATTGTATTACTTGTTTTATGGCTTATTATTTCAATTGTTATTCCTGTTTTAATTCGTAATTATTACGATCCGGTACCTTTAAGGCAGGCATTTGTCAGCGACAGGTTTCATAAAATATCAACAGTATTGCCATTTCCATCATTAATTATGTGGATTTTAATTCCGGCTCTTCTGTGGATTTCTGCTTTTTTTTCAAAAGGGATTACACATAATGCTTTAGTGAATAGAATTGCTCAGTTGCTAATTTTATTTGTTGTGGCTTATAGCAGCTATAAGCAATTTCCTAACCCTAATGCCGAAAAAGTAAAGCAATACGATTATTACGTGAGGCATCAGCAGTGGGAAAAGATTATTGAGCTTGCTGAAAAGGATTTGCCACGTAATGCGTTTGCGGTGAATTATTTGAATTTAGCATTGGTTAAAACCAATCAATTGGGCAATCGTCTTTTTGAGTTCCGTCAGTTAGGAAGCGCAGGTCTTTTCCTACCATACGATCGTGAACATTTGAGTAGCGTATTTGGTAACGAAGCTTTGTATCATGTAGGTTTAGTAAATGCCTCGCAGCAATACATGTTCGAAGGTATGGAAGCAATCCCCGATTTGCGAAAATCGACCCGTGCTTTAAAGCGCCTTACCGATGTGGCGATGATAAACGGTGATTACGCACTGGCATCAAAATATATTGATTTGTTGAAGAATACCTTGTTTTATAAAAAGTGGGCTCAAAATGCCGAATTATACCTGTACAACGAATTAAAAATAAACACACACCCTGATTGGGGCATTAAACGAACAATTAGGCCGCAGAGCGATTATTTTTTCTCAGTCCATAATATCGATGTAATACTTTTATCATTGTTGCACGACAACCCTAATAATCGCTTGGCTTTTGAGTATTTGATGTCGTATTATCTGCTGAATAAAGACTTAGGAAGTTTTATGCGCTATGTGTCCTTGGGTCATGCATTCGATTATCAATATCTACCCCGCTCATGTCAGGAGGCAGTTCTTTATGTGCTTGGTCTTCAGTCGCGAGAGGCCGTTCAGGACAATCCTTACCCGATTAACCCGCAGACTACCCAAAGATTGAACAGCTATGTTAATATATATACCAGCTATCCCGATGCTGAAATGCGACTAAAAAACGATTTTGGAGATACTTTCTGGTATTATTTCCATTATCGTTAATTTGTTAAAGTATAAATAAGATGATTATGCGTTATATCTTTTTAATTTTTATTGCTGTATTATTTGTTTCGTGTACGGGTAAACCCCAAAATGCAAAACCGCTAAACGAATATCCCGATATTTTTCCTGATTATACTTTTGTGACTATACCTTCAAAAATAGCCCCGCTCAACTTTGAAGTGAAGGATGATGGAAAGCGCTTCTTTGTTTTGGTTGAGGGTGAAAGCAGTAGTATAACAGCCTCGGGCAAGAGATTCATTCAGTTTAGTGAGAGAAAATGGCAGAAATTGCTTGCTGAAAACAACCTCTTAACCTTTACTGTATGGAGTAAAAGCAGCAAGGAGTGGATGCAATACAAACCTTTCGATGTTAGTGTGAAGACTGAGCCTGTCGACTCTTATTTAACATACCGAAGAATAGCTCCGGGTTATCAAGTGTGGAGCAGCATGGGTATTTATCAAAGAGAATTAAGTTCATTTAGAGAAGACGAAATTGTATCGAATCGCTTATTTCCCGGCTCATGTGTAAACTGTCATGCGTTTAATTCAAACGATGCAAATAGCATGATGTTTCATCTCCGCGGCAACAATGGCGGTACTTATTTTGTGAGCGATACTTCGGTTTTTAAAGTGAACTCAAAGCCTGAGCAACTATATTCAGGTTTCCAGTATCCCTATTGGCATCCTTCAGGCCAATATGTGGCCTTTTCCATAAACAATACCGCGCAGGCGTTTCATGCTGTTGCCGATAAGAGAATCGAGGTTTTCGATTCCGAATCGGATGTAGTGGTTTACGATGTGCATAATAACAAAGTAGTAGCCACCCCCCTGTTGATGTCGGGTGAGTGGTTCGAAACGTTTCCTTCCTTTTCACCCGATGGGATGTATTTGTATTTCTGCACATCGAAAGCTACACCGATGCCAGAAAACTATAAGGAAGTGAAATACAATTTGTGTCGCATAGCCTTTGATGCAAAAACCGGCACTTTCGGGCAGGAGGTCGATACCCTTGTAAGGGTTGCAGATACAAACATGAGCGTAACTTTTCCACGTATTTCACCCGATTGTAAATGGCTACTATTTACTTTATCAGACTATGGGAACTTTTCAATCTGGCATCCCGAAGCCGATCTTTACATGCTGAATCTCGAAACAGGAGAATACTGTCCATTAGAAGCTGCTAACAGCGAAGACACTGAAAGTTATCATTCCTGGTCGTCAAATTCAAGGTGGGTAGTATTTAGCAGCCGAAGAGTGAATGGACTTTATACTATGCCTTATATTGTTTATATTAATGAACATGGAGAAGCCGAAAAACCATTCTTGCTGCCGCAAAAAAGTCCCGATTATTATAAAAACTCTTTTTACTCGTTTAATATTCCTGAATTTGTAAATGGGAAAGTGAATGTTTCGGTTCGGAATATTGAGAATGCATTCAACTCAGAAGGCCTAAAGGTCAAATAAATGTGTTCAATTCAAACATAAAATGCTTTAGAAATACTTGCAATCGGTTGCAGGTGTATCATATTTTTATATATTTGTGAACATTATTCGTAGGTTTAATATATAACCTATGATGGTTCATTGAATCAATGTGTTTTAAAAAGTTTTAACAGATTTTTTAATAGTGTTGTGTAGTATGATGTTTTAGGTGCGTTTGGATGCCAATTCAGTTTTAGCACCTTAGTGGGAAGAATTCATTGTTTTTCAGTCTGTTTTGTTTCTATTATGATGAGAAAGGTAAATTTTGCCTGTTCTTTATAACTAGTTGTGTTTTTATTTATTAAAATAGAAATATGAAGAAGGAAATTTAATGTCATCAAGTGAATTGCAATATAAATAAACCTATTTTTTAAAATAAATGGATTTAAAAGTATAGATTATTATAAAGGTAGTTTATTGCTTTTGAGTCTGAATTAATTTTTTTAAAACTATTTAATTTTTTTAACTTAACTATTAAACTATGAAAAAAAGAAATCTAATTTTGTTTCTTTGTTTGTTTTTTGGCTTTACAACCTATGCCCAGCAACGGGTCACAGGTGTAGTCAACGACTTACAGGGCTCTCCTATGCCTGGAGTAACAGTTCTGGAGAAAGGAACTACCAATGGAGTAACAACCAACAACGATGGTGAGTATGCAATCACTGTTGACGGAACAAGTTCTGTACTTGTGTTCTCATTTGTTGGTATGCAAAGCCAGGAAATTGGTGTAGGAAGCCAAACTAACATTAACGCAGTTATGCGTGATGCATTCTCTGACTTGGATGAAGTGGTTGTAGTAGGATACGGTGTGCAGCGCAAAAGGCTAACCACCGGTGCCAACATTAATGTTGGATCCGATGCACTCGTTCAACAAAGTACAAGCGAGGCTCTTGAGGCAATCCAAAGCCAGTCTCCAGGTGTAAACATTGTTCAAAATTCAGGTATGCCCGGCGAAGGTTTTAAGGTAAACATTCGTGGTTTGGGTACAATTGGTAATTCTCAGCCTTTGTATGTAATCGATGGAGTAGCCGGTGGTGACATTAACAACCTCAGCCCTGCCGATATCGAGTCAATCGACATTTTGAAAGATGCTGCTTCGGCTGCCATTTATGGTTCACGTGCTGCTAACGGTGTAATTTTGGTTACTACCAAGCAAGGCCGTATAGGTAAATTGGAAGTAAGCTACGATGGTTATTATGGTGTTCAGCAAATTGAGAATCTGGCACAACCGCTTAACGCTTCTGAGTTCATGAAAATGTATAATGAAGAAAGAACCGTTTCAGGTAGAGATGCCATTGATTTTGCTGCAGCTATTCCCGAATTGTATCAAAAAATACAAAGCGGACAATGGAACGGAACAAACTGGATGGAAGAAGCATATAACGAAAATGCTCCAATCCAGAATCATTCCATAAACATTGCAGGTGGTTCTAACCAATCTGTTTTTTCAATGGGTTTTTCTTACTCTTCACAAGAAGGTGTTTTTGGTAAGCCGGTTGAACCAAACTACGAAAGGTACACTGCACGCTTAAACAGCGACCATGTAATTTTTGAAAACAATGGATTGGAAGTAATTAAAGTTGGTCAAACTTTTAACTACAGCTACAGAAATAATGGTGGTGTTGCCATTGGCGGTATGTACTGGAACGACGTACGCAACATGTTGGTAGGTAATCCATTGGTGCCAGTTTATAACGATGCCGGTGAATATTACGCTTCTGACGATCTGGATGCTTCAGGCTTATCGGGCTTATCTTCAAGGATTTATAACCCTCTTGCGCAGATGCACCTTAACAGAGGAATGAACGAAAGCCGCAACTTCAACATTAACAGTAGTGCCTATTTGCAAATTCAACCGATTAAGGATCTTGTATTCAGAAGCAGCTATGGTTACCGTATGAATGCAAACAGCTATCGCAGCTATCAACCTGCATACAACCTTGCTGGTGATGTTTCTTTGAGCCCTGGACGTATTTCACAGTCAGCAGGCTCAGGTCAATCGTGGACTTTCGAGAATACATTAAACTATTCTTTTAGATCAGGCTACAATAATGTTGACATTCTTGTGGGTCAATCCATCGAAAAATGGGGAATGGGTTATAATATCAATGCT
This sequence comes from Prolixibacteraceae bacterium, assembly GCA_007116765.1. Taxonomy (GTDB): domain Bacteria; phylum Bacteroidota; class Bacteroidia; order Bacteroidales; family Prolixibacteraceae; genus Roseimarinus. The sequence goes on from SKHV01000339.1 coordinate 8,011, forward strand.
ACAAACGCTAACCCCACTTTCCTTGGCTTCGAACATGCTTATCTTGACAATACCGACGGATTAACAACAGGTGTTACCAATATAGGCGGAGGTCCACTTGGATATGGTCAGCTTGCTTCATTCTTTGGTCGTGTAAACTACGACTTCAACGAGAAGTATTTGTTAACTTTAGTGATGAGAGCCGATGGTTCATCTAATTTCGCCAGAGGCAATCGTTGGGGATACTTCCCATCGGTTTCAGCAGGTTGGGTAATCACCGAAGAGGATTTCTTGCAAGGCAGTAACGCAATCGACTTCTTGAAACTGAGAGCCAGCTGGGGACAAAACGGTAACTCCGATATTGATCCTTTCCAATACTTAGCACTGGTAGGTTTCGACCATGAAAATAACTATCGTTTTGGAACCGACAGAAGCGTAATGCAACTTGGAGGTTATCCTGCTATTTTACCTAACCCCGATGTTTCTTGGGAAACTTCAGAGCAATTAAACATTGGTATTGATGCTTATTTCCTCGATTCACGTCTTCAAATTGTTGCAGACTATTATAATAAAGAAACTAAAGACTGGTTAGTTCGTCAGCCTCTACCTGCTATTTTTGGCGCTCAAGCTCCTTTCTATAATGGTGGAGATATTGTAAATAAAGGTTTCGAACTTGCTGCTCGCTGGAACGATAAAGTTGGCGATTTCAATTATGGAGTACACTTCAATATCGCTCAAAACACCAACGAAGTAACCCGTCTGGGTAATGCTGCCGGCTTTATTCAAAGTAACGGAAGTATTATTTCTCAGGGTACCGATCCTGTTTGGCGCGTAGAAACCGGTTTCCCCGTAGGATATTTCTATGGATATGAAACAGCCGGTGTTTTCCAAAATCAAGCAGAAATTGACAGCTGGACCGGTGGATTCTTACAAGACAACCCTCAGCCGGGTGATGTGATTTTTGTTGATACCAATGGCGACGGAGTTGTTACTCCCGACGATAAAACAATGATTGGTAATCCGCATCCTGATTTCAGAATAGGATTTGGCCTTAACTTCGAATACAAAGGATTCACCCTTGCCGTAACAGGTAAAGGAGCTTTTGGTCACCAAATATTACAATCTTATCGTTCATTTGCCGACAACGAATATCACAACTATACTGTTGATATTCTTGACCGCTGGCATGGTGAAGGTACATCGAACAAATTACCACGCATGTCTGCCGGTAATACCACTAACCGAATCAACGTTTCACAAATTTACATTGAAGACGGCGATTTTGTAAAAATACAAAACCTGACTGTGGGATATGACTTTAAAAACGTGATGCCAAGATTACCTTTTGGAGAAGCTCGCTTATATCTGACAGGACGTAACTTGCTTACATTCACCGACTATTCAGGAATGGATCCTGAAGTGGGTTATGGCGATGATCAACCTTTTGTTTCAGGTATCGATTTAGGATTCTATCCTTCACCACGCACATACCTCATTGGTATCAATCTTAAATTTTAAACCATAAATTTGAATTATTATGAAGAAATTAATATATTATTTAATAGCTGGTTTATTGCTTTGGGGATGTGAAGATTTTCTTGACACAGATCCTCTGACCGATAAAACTTCGGCCAACTTCCCACAAACATCAGCAGATGCTGAGCAAATGATGGCCGGTATTTATACCATTATGAATAACCTGCAACATCAGGTTGACAGAAGCCCCTTCTTTATTTGGGAGGTTGCCAGTGATGATAAGTTAGGTGGCGGCGGAATGAATGATATTCAGGCACAAGCTTATGAAACTTTTCAATTCTCTGACAACGAAATGTTGTTGCATTCGTGGAGTGTTTTATATCAAGGCGTACACAGAGCTAACTTTGCCATAGAAAATATGCCTTTATTAGCTGATGAAGTGGTTAGTCCTGCAAAGAAAGACCAGTTTACCGGTGAAGCTATGTTCATGAGAGCCTGGTATTTCTATCAGTTGAATACAATTTTCAATGAAGTTCCATTGAAAGTTACAACTGAAAATGTGAACTTGCCAGCAGCTTCGGCCGATGAAATTTACGGACAAATTGCTTTGGATCTTAAAACAGCCATAGAACTGTTACCCAATGTACCTTATAGCCAAACGCAAGAAGGTAGAGTAACCAAGTGGGCTGCTCAGGCACTCATGGCAAGGATATTCCTTTTTTATACCGGTTTTTATAATAAAACTGAAATAACTCTGCCTGAAGGTGGTACAGTTACAAGGCAAAATATAATTAGCTGGCTGGAAGATTGCTACAACAATAGTGGTCACTACCTTGTAGGTGATTTCCATGAATTGTGGCCTTATACCAACTCGCTGACCATTGGTGAATATCAATACATTCAGGACTACATGGCTGAAACAGGTAAGAGCCTTACCTATGCAAGCGACTATACAAATAGAAACCCGGAATCAGTATTTGTACTTCAATTCTCTAATTTTGCTGGTTGGGGTATCGACAGAGGTTACTCAAATACTTATCAGCTATTCTATGCTTTAAGGGGACTTCAAAACATTGAAAACACATATCCGTTTGCCGGTGGATGGGGACAAGGAAACTCTGTTCCAGAATCACTGGTTAATGATTGGCTCGAAGACGAACCCGACGATGTAAGACTTTGGGCTTCGGTTATGGATATCGAAAAAGAAGTTATTCCCCTTGGATACCAAAGAGGTGCATGGGACTTTGTGCTCGAAAGCAACTACTGGGGTAAAAAGTATAATGGTGTAACTGCAAGAGATCCGCAAGATGGTCAGTTAAAACATGATTATGGTGTTATTATGTATGGTACTTCCAATAACAACCAGTTGTCGCATACCAACGACCTAATCTACATCCGCTTTGCCGATGTTCTTTTGATGTTGTCTGAATTGAAAGAAGACGCAACATACATGAACGAAGTAAGAGAGCGTGCTGATTTGCCTCCTGTTACTTATTCACTTGAGAACATACAAAAAGAGCGTCGTTACGAACTTGCATTCGAAGGAATCAGATGGAATGACATGAGACGCTGGGGTGCCGATTTTGCAAAACAAGCTCTTGAAAACCAAGAAGGTATTAGTGTTTATAACTTTGGAGTTGAAGCTACACATACCGCTTTACATCCCGATGGATATAGTGCACGTTACGATGCGACTAAAGGATTTTTCCCAATACCCCAAAGTCAAATCGATCTCTCAGAAGGTTTGTTAGAACAGAATGAGGGTTATAGCCAGTCTGGTCTTGGATTATACAGAGGTTGGCAAAATTAGTTATAAAAATCACGGATTAGATTAAGATTATATTGAGGGTTGTCATTTGTGGCAACCCTTTTTTTGGTGTGCCGTGCGAGGTAAATTGTTAATTTTTAATG
>SKHV01000352.1 GCA_007116765.1 Prolixibacteraceae bacterium
AAGACCGAAAAAAAGAGGTCAGTCGTAACAGGGAAATTATCTGCTTCTGAGATTCGGTATCGCCGCTTGTTTGAAACGGCTAAAGAAGGAATCCTAATTCTCGATGCCGAAACCGGAAAGATTGTTGATGTAAACCCGTTTTTGATTGATTTGCTGGGCTATTCAAAACAAAATTTCATAAAAAAAACAATTTGGGAAATAGGAGCTTTTGAGGATATTTACGAAAACAAAGAGAAATTTCTGGAATTGCAGCAAAAACAATATGTACGCTATGAAGATTTACCTCTGGTAACATCCGGTGGACATGAAATTTTGGTTGAGTTCGTCAGCAATGTTTATTTAGAAAATAACAAGCAGGTTATTCAATGTAACATTCGCGATATTACGGCCAGAAAAAAGACGGAAGCTGCGCTCGAAAAAACCGCAAAAGAACTGGCAATAATTAAAAAAACCGCAGATGAATTGAACAAATTTGCTGAGAATATAATCGACACCGTTCGTGAACCCTTGCTTGCCCTTGACAAAGATTTAAGGGTAATAAAGGCCAGCCGGTCATTTTATAATTTTTTTAAAGTAAGAGCCAATGAAACAATCGGGAAGCTTATCTATGAATTGGGAAATCACCAATGGGATATCCCCAAACTGAAAGAATTGCTGGAGAAAATTATTCCTAAAAAAAATCCTTTTAACGATTACGAGGTGGAACACCAATTTACTACCATTGGTAAACGGGTAATGCTTTTAAATGCACGCTTGGTAAAAAGAGCATTTGGAAAAGAGCAAATAATTCTTCTTGCCATTGAGGATATTACTGACCGAAAAGGCAAGGAAGATTCCTTAAAAGAAAAAAATCGGGTAACAAGTGATTCTTTAAACGTTCTGTTGAACCATTTGCGCTCACCCATTATTATATGGGATGCTTCCATGATCATAAAACGTTTCAACCGCCAATTTGAACTGCTGAGCGGATATGATTCGGCTGAAGTTGTTGATAAAAAAATTGATTTTCTTTTTCCTAAAGAAAAAATGGCAGAAACATTCGATTTGCTAAAAAATCATTTGGCCGATGAACAAGAAATAATTGAAATAGATATATTAACCAAAGACAAAAGTATCAGGACTGTTTTGTGGAATTCGTCACTTATTCTCGATGAGGATGGAAAAGAAATTGTTGCAACCATTTCGCAGGATATAACCAGTCGCAAATTTAGAGAGGATAAATTGACCTCTTTGGAAATCCGTTACCGCCGCCTTTTTGAGTCGGCTAAAGACGGGATCCTTATCCTCGATGCCGAAACCGGTAAGATTGTTGACGTTAATCCGTTTTTAACGGAATTAATTGGCTACACGAAACAAAATCTCATAGAAAAAGCAATCTGGGAAATAGGTGCTTTTAAGGATATTTATGAGAACAAAGAGAAATTTTTTGAATTGCAACAAGAAGAATATGTACGCTATGATGATTTACCGCTTGTAACTTCAGATGGACGTGAAATTCATGTTGAATTTGTAAGTAATGTTTATTTAGTAAACAACAATAAGGTTATTCAATGCAATATAAGAGACATTACCGAACGTACGAACATACAAAAAGAAATTAATTTTCAGGCTGACATGCTTAATAATGTAGGACAGGCTGTTATTGCTGCTGATTTGCAGGGCAACGTGATTTACTGGAACCATGCTGCAGAAAAAATATACGGGTGGTCAACTTCTGAAGCTATCGGACAATTAATTATTGATTTGACACATGCACGGCAATCCAATAAACAGACCATTGACCTAATGAAAAAAATAAGAGCAGGAAAATCATGGAATGGAGAATTTCAGGTAAAAAGAAAAGATGGAAGTAATTTTCCTGCATTTGTAAACAATGCACCCATACTTGACTCCAACGGGGAATTAACAGGTGTTATTGGGATTTCAAGCGATATATCAGATTTCAAGCGCGCTGAAATGGAATTGTTGAAAGCTAAAGAAAGAGCCGAAGAAAGCGACCGGCTGAAGTCCTCTTTTCTGGCCAACATGAGCCACGAAATCAGAACGCCCATGAATGGGATTCTTGGTTTTACTGAACTGCTTAAAGAGGATGGCTTGAGTGGTGAAGATCAGCAGGAATTCATCAAAATTATTGAAAATAGCGGTGCCCGCCTGCTCAATATTATAAACGATATAATCAGCATTTCCAAAATAGAATCTCAGCAAATTGAAGCGTCAGTTTCGGAAACAAATGTAAACGAACAGATAGCATTCATTTATAAATTTTTTAAACTCGAAGCAGAACAAAAAAATCTGCGTATTTCCTTCAAAAATGGCTTGTCTGATGAAGAAGCAAACATAAGGACCGATCGTGAGAAAGTGTATACCGTACTGACCAACCTGGTTAAAAATGCAATCAAATTTACCCAAACAGGATTCATTGAACTTGGTTATCTGAAAAAAGACGGGCTTTTGGAATTTTATGTCAAAGATAGTGGCATGGGTGTTCGTGATGACCAAAAATACATGATTTTTGAACGGTTCAGGCAGGCTAGCGAGTCACGAACCCGGGACTATGAAGGAGCGGGTCTTGGATTAGCAATATCAAAAGCTTATGTAGAAATGCTTGGCGGTAAAATATGGGTCGAAAATAATAGTAGTAATAATGGGAATGCTTCTGGCGCTACGTTCTATTTTACGCTGCCAACCATTCCGGTTAAGGAAACAAAAAATGTTACCCTGCTTGTTCAGCCGAAAAAAACAGCAAAAAATGAGAAAAGTAAAAAAATGCTTTCTTCCATTGGCTAAAGCATTGAAATGTGTGAATAATGTAATTTATTCTAATAATTATGTAGCAGTATAGGAACTAAAGAAAAATACCTTTGATGGAATAATATTTTTAAAAACCTTAGATATTATAATGAAAGGTTTTAAAACATAAATAGTTTTCATAATAGTTCATTGATTAGTTTGGTCTTGAAAGGGGCTGTCTAAAAAGTCATAAAAACTAAATTTGCCACAAAGGTTCGAAGGCACAAAGATGTCACAAAGCCTTGATTATGTGAATTAATGCTTCGTGT